>JAHEDC010000720.1:0-19539 GCA_024641425.1 Verrucomicrobiales bacterium
TTCCCTGGTTCCTTCTCGTTCTCGGGACGGGCCTGGCCGCCATCGCGGGGATGGCGGGGCGGTCGGCGAAGGCGCGCTCTGTAGCCGCCTGCGCCCTCGGGGCCCTGGCTGCAGTGCTCTTTTGGTGGACGGGCAAACCCCAGCGCGACGCCTATGCCTCGCATTCCTTCGAAATGAACCGGGAGGCGGTGGAACGCGTCCGCGGATCGCTGGACCCCGCTGCCCCGGGCTACCATGATGTGATCACGGCCGGATTGCTGCGCTTCCCGCGCACCTACGATCCTTATTGTTACAGCATCAAGTCGGCGAAGGACATCGACCGGCTCATCGGGATGTCCGAAGCGGAGGAGAAACCGCTTTTCATCTATTGCGGGATGAATGCCTACGGAATGCCGATCGCGGCGGAGCTGAAGGACAGTTCGCGCTTCATCCATGTCGCCCACTATTACGGGCTGGATGGCATGGCGGAACTGGACGTCTACCGCCACGACCCCGGCGCCGTTCCGGCCTCCTAGTCGCCCTTCGGAATCGGAATTCCGGGGGCGAGAACGGCGGATGAACCCGGCGTGTGGAAATCCGTTGCTCCCGCGCGGGCGTGAATCTAGTTTCCCGATCGATGGCACCGCAATTATTCAGAATCCGCACGAGGTTCCTCGGCCTAAGCGCCCTGAACCGGAAGCGGATTCTTGTCGCGGCGGTGCTGGCGTTTCTCGTGATCCTGGGTTGCGTGGTACTGAGGAATGTCCCGAAACCGTGGGAAGGGCGCGCGCCGAAATACCTGGAAGCCGTCCGCGAGGGACACCGGAAAGGCCTGCCGACCGAATACTTCGCCCAGGTCTATCTGTGGAAGGCCGGTGTGGTGAATGTCGGGTTGCTGGGCTTCCTCCTTGTGACGAGTCCCGTCTGGGTGCGCTGGCTGGACGGTGCGGAATCGGAGCGAGTCGGCCGCCGCGTTGAGGGCGGGCGGGTCAGCGGCCGGAGCTGGCTCGCCTTCGGTCTGGCGATGACCGTTTTTCTGGCCCTCAGGCTTCCCATGATGGAGCGCCCGCTGCTCTTCGACGAACAGGACAACCTGCGCCGCAGCTTCCACGGCTACGTCGATGTGACCGAGGGCGGCGAAACCTGGGTGGGCGTGAGCTGGCTGGACACTTTCTTCGAGAACCGCTATGGCAATAATCCCGCTCTCTATGGGGTAGCGGCCCGGCTTTCGATGGATTCGTGGCGGGCCATGACCGGCGGGGCGCCGGATACCTTTAGTCTCTGGATGATGCGGCTTCCTTCCCTGCTATCGGGGGTGCTCCTGATGTTGCTGGTGTGGCGATTCATCCACTCCCTCGGGTCGCCCGCGGCTGCGGTGATCGCGGTCTTTCTCATCGGCCTCCACCCGCTGGCAATCGACTATCATACCCAGGCCCGTGGCTACGGATTCGTCATGCTCTTCGCGACACTGGCCTCGGCCTGCGCCTATCAGGCGGTTCAGCAGCACGGATGGCGACCGTGGATCGGTTACGGGGCGAGTCAGGTGGCGATGCTTTGGTCGAACGAGGGATCCGTGTATTTCGCCCTGGCATTGAACAGTCTACTTGGTGCCCATCTCGTCGTCGCGCGCTGGCGGCGCGGTGACGAGGGGGCTTCCCTCGCGCGCTTCGCGCTCGTCACGCTTGTGTCCGGAATGCTCTTCCTTCAGGTCATGCTTCCGGTGATGGTGCAGGCGAAGACATACCTGGAAAGCCGGTTCGAGCGTTCGCACCTTGATGCGAGCTGGGCCTTCACCATCGTGAGCGGCTACGGGAGCGGGCACTCCCTGCCGCCGGCCGACTGGTGGCATGGTAGCGATCCGGCGGAGCGAGATATTGCGGCCTTTTTCACCCAGCACTATCTTCCAGAACACCCGTTGGGCGCGGCCCTCGCGTTGGGATTCCTGCCTCTTCTAGTCGGGACGGCGGTGGTTCGATTGGCGCGCCGCGATCACATGGCCCTGCTCGTACTTGGCGCGGGACTGGTCGCGCCCGTCCTCGCCTTTCTTCACCAGCGCCTGTTCGCTGGTCTCTGGTTGTATTACTGGTATCTGATCTACCTTCTGCCCTTTCTCTGTATCCTCGCGGCCCTTGGGCTCGCCACCATCGGGAGTGGTCGCCGGGCGGTGGCTCCCGCCGGGATCGTCGCCTTCCTTGTCTTCTTCGCTCTCGCGGTGGAAACCCCATGGCCGATGCCTCCTGGTGCCCAGTACCGGGCCAGTCCGGACGTCGTGGAGATCGAACGCCCCGGGTATCTCTATCGCGTTGCCAAAGCGGGTCGAATGACGCGGAAGCCCCGGAGGGAGGCGTCCGGGGCAGCGGCTAAGTCGGCCACGCAATCTACCGTTGTGGTGGGAGTAGGTGGTCCATCGCAGTCCTTCCCCTGAAACCGGATTCGTAACCTGCTCCCGCGGTCTCGCTCACGCCAGGAGCGGGCCCTCGCCGGGATCGGAGGCGACGATTTCGCGGACTTTGGCCAGCATGGCGGTGGCGTCCACCTCGCATTCCACTCGGTGGGCGAGGTCCTTGACCTTCACCGCCGGGTATTCGGCCCCGATGATGACGGCGGCGCGGGCTTTCATCGCTTCGGCCACCTGGAATTGCTTGCCCATCTTGGCAGGCGTGAGCGGATATTCGACGCGGTGGCCTTCCTGCCGGAGTCGCTGCACGGTGGCAAGGGCGTCGGCGCGTTTCTCCTCGTCGGCGACGATGACGAAGACATCGGCCGCGCCGGCGGTCGAGAGGTGCTCGAGGAGCTGTTTCTTCGGAGCAGCGGTCTCGTTGATGAAGTCGGCGATGACGACATCGCCCATCGCGAAACCACAGGCGGGCAGGTCGGCCGCACCATCGCTGACAAGCGCGCAGAGGTTGTCGTAGCGACCTCCCCCGGCCACGGCGCGGTTCTTCGCCCCCATGTCGAAGATCTCGAAGACGACCCCGGTGTAATAGGCGAGGCCGCGGACGATCCCGAGGTCGACCTTGATGAAGTCGGCCATGCCGCGCGCGGCGAGGTCGTCGAGAAGCGGCTGGAAGTGGGGGGATCCGGAGGCGGCTTCGGCGATGAAGGCTTCCACGGCGGCGCGGGTCGTGCCGAGGTCGGCGAGTTTTTGCTCCGTGACTTCCGGCTTCTCGCGTTCGAGCTTGTCGATGATCTGGAGGAATTCCGGCGCTCGCGCGGGGTCGACTCCCTGCGCTTCCAGGAAGCCGAGCCAGACATTGCGGTCGCTGAGGCGGATGAAGAAGTCGTCGGAGGAGAAGCCAAGCCCGCGCATCAGGTCGACGGCCATGGCGATGAGTTCCGCGTCGGCGGCCATGGTGGCCTCGCCGAGGATGTCGCAGTTGAGCTGGTAGAATTCGCGGAGCCGGCCCTTCTGCTGTTTCTCGTAGCGGAAGAAGCGTCCGATCCCGAACCACTTCATCGGCTTCTTGTAATCGCGCTGCCGGGAGCTCGCCATGCGGGCGAGGGTCGGGGTCAATTCGGGCCGCATCGCGACCTCGCGTTCGCCCTTGTCGGTGAAGTGGAAGAGCTGGCCGACGATCTCGTCGCCGCTTTTCTTCCGGTAGAGGTCGGTCGCTTCGAGGATCGGGCCCTCGTATTCGTGGAAGCCATAGCGGCGTGCGACCGCGCGCCAGTGGTCGAACACGTAGTTTCGCACCGCGCAGTCCTCGGGGTAGAAATCCCGGAATCCGGGTAGTGTCTGAATCTTCTGGGCCATGGAAAACGAAGGCGCACAGGATGCACCGGATGCGCTGGAATTCAAGGAGTAGTGGAAGACGGGCAGAATGCCCTCCCTACGCCTTCGCCTCGAGGGGGACGATGGCGTTGCGGGCCGCGCGGGCGGCTTCCATGTCGACGGCGCGGTAGAAGCAGGTCGGGTGGCCGACGTGGCAGCAGCCGCCGCCGGCCTGTTCGACGAGAAGGACGAGGGTGTCCTGGTCGCAATCGACGCGCATCTCGACGATTTTCTGGATCTGGCCGCTGGTCGCGCCCTTGTGCCAGAGTTCCTGACGGCTGCGCGAGTAATAGACGGCCTCGCCGAGTTCAAGCGAGCGGCGGAGTGATTCGGCGTTCATGTAGGCGACCATGAGCACCTCGCGGGTCTTCGCGTCGGTGGTCACGACCGGAAGGAGGCCGTTGGCGTCGAATTTCGGGGCAAAGGCGAGGGCGTTCTCGACCGCGTGCCGGTCGGCGCGGTCGGCGAAGGGAAAATCGGTTGGGGAAGGGGAGGCGTTGGTGCTGCTCATGAGGACGCAAGGTGGGCGGGTGGCCCGGCTTTGCAACGGGAAATCCTTTCCGATCAATCCAGCACGACTTCCAGCCCCTCGCGGGCGGCGTCGACCTTCAGGTCTGATCCCGCTTTGGCCACGATCTCCCGGCAGCGGGCCACGATGGCGTCGATTTGGGCGTCGTCGCGGTCGGGGTCGTGGTGGAAGAGGAAGAGTCGTCGGGCATTCGCGCGGAGGGCGTTGCTCACCGTATCCTCGTAGCAGGTGTGCCCCCAGCCGCGACGGGAGGGATACTCCTCGGGCGTGTATTGGGCGTCGGCAATGATAATCGCCGCGTCTCGCGCGAAGGCGATCATCTTCTCGTCCTGTTGCCGGGCGAACTCGGCGGCAGCGGGCTCCGAGATGCCCTCCGCTTTCTGGCGCTCGCGCTCGTGGCGCTCGAAGGCCTCGTGATCGGGCATGAAGACAATGTCTCCCGACGGGGTCGCGATGCGGTAGCCAAGGCAGATGCCGGGGTGGTTGGTGTAGGCCGCGTTGACCGTGATCCCTCCGAGATCGAAGTGCATGGCATCGAGTTCCTCGAAGGTAACGTGGCTGGCCATCTGGTTGAGCTTGACCGGGAAGAAGGCGCTCTGCATTTGCTCGAACAGAGCCGCCCGCAGCCCGTGTACCGCCCCCTCGTAGCCGAACAAGCGGACATGGACCTTCGGGCTGTAGGCGGGAATAAAGAACGGGAACCCTTGGATGTGATCCCAGTGGGTGTGGCTCATGAGCAGAGCGACCTCCAGCGGGTTTCCGTTGAACTCGCCCATGAGCGACTGGCCGAGCCTTCGGATTCCCGAACCGGCGTCGAGGACAATGACGCGGTTCCCCACGCGCACCTCGACGCAGGTCGTGTTCCCGCCGTAACGGCGGGTCGATTCGCCGGGCGAGGGAATCGATCCTCGCACGCCCCAGAAGCGCACCTTCGTCGGCCTGAGGGTTTCGCGGGGCGCGGGATTCGTTGCCACGGCAGCACCGTCTCCGCAGCCCTCCAGCGCTTCGCGGAGGTCGCGGGGCATGATCGGCTTTACCAGGTAGCCGTGGGCGCCCGCCTCAAGGGCGCTGTCCCGGTCGTTGAGGAATTTGCTGGCGGTCGTGACGATGACGCGGGTGCCTTGGAGCGAGGGTTGGTCCCGGACGAGACTACAGACCTTGAAGCCGTTCCGCCGGGGCGTCCGCATGTCGCAGATGAGCGCGTCGGGCTCATGCTCGAGGGCGAGGGCGAACCCCGCCGCGCCGTCCTCGGCTTCGAGGACCCGCCAGCCGTCGCCGGAAAGGCATTGGGCGTGGAGGGCACGGGTGACGGCATCTCCGTCGATGATAACGACCGTCTTCATGCCGTCACCTCCGGGATGCGCACCCAAAACCGGTTGCCCCCGCGGTCGCCGACGACCTCGTGACCGACCTCGCCGCCGACGTTCTCCGCGGTTACCCGGCAGAAGGAAAGCTCGATGGCCCCGGTCGCGCCTCCGAAGGGATCCAGCCCATCGAATGGAGTCCTGCCATCGGTGTCGGTGGGTGGAGCCCCATCGATCACGGCGACTTCAATCTCGCGCCCCTCGTCGGTGCGGGACGCTACCTCCACGGTGACCTTGCTTCCCGGCGGTGCCAACTGGTACGCGTTCACGAGGAGCGCCCCGAACATGCGCGCGAGAAGCAAATGGTCGCCCCGCACGCGGATATCCATGGGGACGGAAGCGGGCGGCACCAACTCGATTCCCTTTTCCTTGTAAGCTTCCGCCACGGAGGCCATCGCCTCGTCGAGGACGTCGGCGATGGCGCTGGATCCGCGGGCCTCGCCCTGCCGACCGTAGAATTGCTCGAGATCCGCGGAAAAGCCGGCCGCGATTCCGGCGATGAGCTCTTCCTGCTTGCGGGCGGCCGTCATGGCGAGGGAAAGGAGATACGACACATTGGCTCCCGTGCGTTCCAGCTCGAGGAGGCGGAGCGAGGTAATGACGTTGCCGAGCGCGCCGCTGATATCGTCGATGACGCAGTGGAGGAGCACCTCTTTCTTCCGCATCTCACTATCGAGCCGTTGGAGGGCAATGACGTTCTCGCGCGCGATCTGCAGCATCGCCGTCCGGGCCTCGAATTCTTTCCCAAGGCGCTCGATGAGAAGGGCCGAGCGTCCGCCTTCCAGCACCAGCGCGCGGGCTTCGAGCTGGAGCCTGTCGCCTTCGATCCAGGGGCCGGATGAAAGCGGGGCGGCCGCGTCTTTCCCGGCGGTCCAGAATTCTTCGGCGTCGATGAGGAAGTTCTCGAGAAAAGGCGAGCCATCGAGGGCGAGCGGGTCGGTCGCTCCCGGCCAGTCGGCCAGCCAAGCCGGAGCGGGAGCGGCCAGGCGGAGCGTCCCGTCCAGCGTGCGCTCGAAAAGGGCGAAGCCGAGCGAGGGCACGAGCATTTCGGCGAAGGAGCGAGGATCGGAGGAAGAGTTCACTAGGTCGGCGGTCGTGGGTTAGCCCTTGCTTGCGGGGGCAATCATCGCGCGCGCGAGATCTTCGAAGATCCGGTTGACGCCCTCGTCTTCCTTCGCGCTCGTTTCGTCGATCTTCCACCCCTGTGATTCCAGGGTCGCGAGCGCCGCCGCTTCGACTTCCCAGGCGTCCTTCAAATCGGATTTGTTCAGCGCGAGGACAAAGGGGATGTCGCCGACAACTTCCTGGACGCGATTCCGGATATCGACTGCGGCCTCGAGCGTCGCCTTCCGAGTGCCATCGGCGACCAGGAGATATCCGGCCGCGCCCCGGAGATAGCTTGTGTTCAGCCGCTGGAACTCATCGTCCCCCGCGAGGTCCCAGACGACGAGTTCGACGTCCTGCCCGTCGATCGTCAGCGGTTTCTTATCGATTTTCACCCCGACGGTCGTCTGGTATTTCTCGGCGAAGATGCTGGTGACGAAACGGGAGACGAGGCTGGTTTTGCCAACCCCGGAGGTGCCTAGCATGCAGATCTTCTTCTTTATCATGGAGTGCGAGGCGAACGCGATGAGACAACGCGGAAACTGACGCGGCGGTCGGAGAGTTCAGGTTCTGGGGGTGCGTCCGGTTTGTCAGGAGTGGTCTGCTCGGGTTCGCCGAGTCCGACCGTGCGCATGATGCCAGCATCAAGCCCGCAGGACAGCAAAAAATCGCGAACTTTCTCCGCGCGGGCGAGGCTCAGCGCCTCGTTGTCGGGCCCGGCGCCGACGGCGTCCGCGAAACCGCGGATCTCCAGTAGCAAAGAGTTTCCCAGGCGATTGGCCGCCGCCGAGCACCGGCGGATCTCGTCGGGCAGGCGAGAAAGGGCCGCGAATCCCTCGGTGGCAAAGTCCGAGCGATTCTCGAGAAAGTAGATGTGCGCGCTTTCGATGATCGATGCCGCCGCCGCAAACGCCCGTTGGTCGACGTCCGCAAGCCCGTCGGTATTGACGCCCGTGATGCCGGGGATTTCCGTCGCGGCCTTGCGCGCCCGAACCGACCAACTGTGGGAGCTTTCGCCGGCAAGGACAAGGCGGCCATCATCGCCCACCACGGCCTCCACGGATTCGGGCAAGCCGATGCGGTCGGTGAAACGCTGGAGCAGGACGCCCGGATCATAGACCAGGGAAAGCTTCGCGAGATCCAGGGTGCTGATGCCCGGCACGTCTGAGGCAGCGGCTGAGATGGATTTCGCCCACGCCTCGGGTGATTCGCCCGTGACGGTCAGAACTCCGGAGGCGACGGCGAGTTCGACGCCTTGCGGCGGTGGAAAGCGTTCGCGGAATCGCTGGAGCACGAACTCGGAAGCGAATTGGACGTCGAGATCGTCCGCCTCGGCGAGCGCGGTCACACCCGGCGTTCGGACGGCGTCGGAGCGCAGCCGGGCCAGCCATTCATAGGGCACGGAGCCAGAGACGTGGAGGGTGCCATCTTCCAACCGGATGTCAGCCCCGTTGGGCACGCCGAATTGCACGGCCACCCGCTGCCGGACACTCGCCGGGTCGAGTGCGATGAATTCATCCCACGCGAAAGCGATTTTTTCGGGCTCGACGTGCGCCGCGCGCGCCAGTTCCCCAGGATCCTTGGCCAGCGGGTCCCGCACGCCCGAAATCCGGGAGTCGACGAACCAGTTCTTTTCCGACGAGGTCACGGCGATGCCGGGTGCGGCTTCCAGCGCGTGCACGAAATGGCGCCACCGAACGACTTCGCGCCCGAGAAAAAACGCGCCCGCGAGCAAAGCCGCCGCTCCGGCTCCAACAATTGACCATCCCCAGAGGTTGCGCCCCGCCTTGGATGCCTTTTTGTAGCGCGACTGGAGGCAGGCGTCCAGTTCGGGGCGCAGGCCTTCGAAGGGGGCGGTATCGCCGTCGAAGGCGGCGAGTTCCCGGCCCTTCCGCGCATGGGAACGATCGACCGCGTCCTGGAAGACCCCGCGCAGCTCAGGAGCGGGAAGTCCCTTGATCGCCGCAGCAAGATAAGCGTGCTTGCCCGGTGCGATCCACACGTTGAGGCTCTCGCTGTCGTCCTTGGGGTCCTCGTATTCGAAGCCGCGGACGGTCTGGGAATCGACTTGGAAACTATCGCGCCCGAAATCCTCGATCGCGCTGAGCATTCCCGCCACCATGTCCGGGTCCATCGCGGCCGCAGGATCCGCCGAGGCCTGGATCAGCGAGATGCCGGTCTCCCGATGGACGAGAAAGACCTCCTGCACCTTGTAGACGACACTGTGCGCCATGACGACCTCCGCGAACGAACGTCCGGTGCGGAACGCTTCCATCCGCCATTTGATGCCTTGCCAGGAAAAGCTCTGCTCCATCGTCTGGTTGAGCGACTGGACGAGGCCGCGCAGGCTCTCGGCGATGGCGCGGCGCACTAGCTGCCCGATGATCGGGAAGAGTGCTTCCACCACGGGGGCAGGATCGCGTTCGATCGACGACTTGATCGAGTCGGCGACGACCGGTTCGAGACTCTCGGTGAGGCGGCCGCCCTCGTCCCGATCCCATTTCACGGCCGCCGGCAGGGCGTCGGCCAGTTCCTGGATGCGCCGGCCCCGGTCATCGAGGCGTTCGGCCAACTGGCGCAGCGCCTCCTGCTCTTCGGACAGGAGGAGCCTGCGGAGCTGTTCGAAATCGTCCAACGCCGTCGGGGGCTATGTCACGACTGGCCGCCGGGCATTTGGAACTCGTTCTTGAGTCGCAACGAGATCTCGGAGAACATTTCCGCCAGGGCCTCGCGTCCGGCCATCGCATTGCGAATCTCACGGGATTCCTGGGCGAGCCCGCCCTTCACCGCCTCATGCTTGGCGTTGATCTCGGCCCCGAGGGCCTTCGATTGATCAAGAATCTGCTGTCGCAGGTCGCGGATCGCCTTCGAGGTCTCCTCGTCGAGCCCCGCGATTTTCTCGCCCAACTGCCGCGCCGTATCCGAGAGGTCGCGCGCCGTCTTTTCGATCCCGTGGCTTCGCTCGTTCTGCTCGTTGCGCATCCGGTTTCCCAAGGCCTCGAACTCGCCCTTCACGAACGATTCGAGCGAATCGAGCCGGCGGGTGAACTCGTCCTTCAACTCCGCCGCGTCCCGTGACATCCGGTCGTCCTGGGACGAGAAGCGCTGCTCGAAGTCGCGGATCTGGTTCCCAAAAAGAATCTGACGGATCTGGTCGACATTCCCGGAGCCGTCCAGGGCACCTTCGCTCCCTTTGGAGCCTTGTTTTCCGCCGCCGCGCGGGGCCTCTTGGCCTTCCTTTTTCTTGTCTTGTTTCATGGGTATTTGTAGTGCGAGATCGCCTGCGTTTTAGCACGGGGCCGCGCCGGCGCGCAAGGAAAGCTTTCTCATTGGATGGAGTCGCAAAGTGTTCGACAAGCCGGGGCGGGTGGGCTTGAATGCGCGGCAAGTCCATCATGGCGACCCCCCCCGGCATTTTCATCAGTTTCGAGGGCTCCGAAGGCTGCGGGAAATCCACGCAGATCCGGAGTCTCCGCGCGCGTCTGGAAGCCGAGGGCGGGGCCGTTCTGGTAACCCGCGAACCTGGCGGCACGGCGATCGGCGAGAAAATCCGCCACCTCCTCCAGCACGACGACGATGGCGACGCCATGTGTCCGGAGACCGAATTGCTCCTTTTCACCGCTAGTCGCGCGCAACTCGTGCGCGAGGTCATCGCGCCCGCCCTCGCGGAGGGAACGCATGTCCTCGCCGACCGCTTTCTCGACTCAACGACGGTTTACCAAGGGATCGCGCGCCCGCTCGATTATGACGCGGTCGTGCGCGTCAACCGCTTCGCCGTCGGCGACTGCCTTCCCGATGTGACGTTCCTCCTTGATATGGATAGCGAGGCCGGTCGCGCCCGTGCCAAGGCCCGCGAAGGCTTGCGCGATCGGATGGAGGAAGAGCCGCCGGAGTTCTACGAGACCGTGCGCCGCGGCTACCTGCGGCTCGCCGAAGAGGAGCCCGCACGCATCCGCGTCCTCGATGCGGACGCAACACCCGAGATGCTCGCCGAGCGCATCTGGAAAACCCTGAACGACTGTTTCCCCCATGGCCTTTCTCGCTGACATTGCCTTCCAGTATCTTGAGAAGACGCACACGCGTCGGCGGATGGCGCACGCCTATCTCATCACCGGACCAGAGGGAAGCGGGAAGCGGAACCTTGCGGCGCGCATGATCGCGCTCGTGAACGGCGGCGAGGTCTCAGAAAACGTGGAAGCGCTGAAGGACGAGGCGGTGCGGATCATTCGCCCGGAGTCCAAATCGCGGAGAATCACGGTCGCGCAGATCCGCGAACTCGAGCATTCGTTCCACATGAGCCGGAGTGGCGCCAAGATGAAGATCGGCCTTGTCCTCGATGCCGACCGCATGGCGCAGGAGGCCGAGAATGCCTTCCTCAAGACCCTTGAGGAGCCGCCCGCGAACTGCCTGCTCCTGCTCGTGACCTCCGCTCCCGAGTTGTTGCTCGATACCATCCTTTCGCGCTGCATCCAGGTGCCGCTCCAGGGCGAGGACGGCGCCCTGCTGCGCTCCGAAGAAGCGAAGACGGTCGCCGACTGGCTGCACCGGTATTTCCGCAACGGCCCGTGCAGCCTGCCGCGCTCGCTCGCCCTGGCGCGGCACTTTTCCGGCTATCTGAAGGAGGTGAAGGAGGCGATCGAGAAGGGATTCAAGGAGCAGCTCAAAGAGGAGACCGAATCCTACGCGAAGACGACCGAAGGCGACTGGCTGGCCCGGCGGGAAAAGGCGATGGAAGCCCTCGCCTCGTCGCTCTACCTCCAGCGCCGGAACGCCCTCGTTGAGGTGCTCGTCAGCTGGTACGGTGACGCCCTCCGGCAGCAGGCCGGCTATGGCAAACTCGACTTCCCCGACTACGCCGACACGACCCGCCGCATCGCGGAGGAAATGCCCCCCGAGGAACTTTCGAAACGCATCGCGGCCGCGGAGGAACTGCGTGAACTGCTCAACACGAACGTGCAGGAAATCCTCGCGCTGGAGGTGAGTTTTTTGAATGCCTTCGGGTAGCGGCTGAAACCCGCTCTCACTGCCAAATGTGCGGGAAAGAACAGGTGCGGAAGCGCCCTGTCTTCAACCCCATTCCTTTGGTCCCAAAGCGCTTCGCTCACTTTGGGCACGAGGAGAAGGCGAGGGAGTGCCCAGTCTGGAGAACCTCTGGGGATCCATCCGTTTCCCGAACGGGCCGAAAGGCAAGGGAGGGTAACAGGTGGCGTGTTGGAACCGCCGTGCTACGGATCCCCGTATGTCCGGGTGGGGTGGGGGGCGGTAGTTAAAACCTCCCGCCTACCCGATTCGACTTTTCTTTGTTGCGATGGTCTAGTCTCCCGCCAGGGCCTTGGCTGCCAGGCGCATGTAGGCGGGCGCTTTGGTTTCGCCGAAGCCCGAGTGGTAGGGAGAGTTGGAAAAGGCGATCGCAGCGAAGTCCCGCTTCGGATCCATGTAGATCATCTGGTTCATATTGCCGCTTTTCGCGATCGCTCCGTCTTCGAAGATGTAATCGAACTGATAGCCATTCCCCATGGCATATTCGTTGAACGCTCCCATCGAACTTTTACGCTTGGAGGCCATTGCATACCGCGCAGGGTCAGCGGCCGAGCGAATACGTTGCAGGAGGTCGTCGGTGACGACTTGTTCGGAAGCAACCGCCTTCCAGCTCGGGGTGAACAGCGTCGCAAAACGAGCCATGTCCTCAGGTGTGGTGGAAAGAAGCCCGACCGGCAACGCCAACCCGCCGGGAGCAATGTTGAAGATCGCAGCCTGACGCGCGTACACCTTCGACCAAACCCGATCCTCGAATATCTGCGTCCATTTCTTCTTCTCAACGTTCTCGATCAACTGGGTCAGAACCTGCGTGTTGATTGAGGCGTAACGGAACAGTTCGCCTTGCTTTTCACCTTGGATCTTCTTCTCGGCACGGGCGACATCGACCCAAGTCCCCTGCGTTTCGCGGGGTTTGTATGCTGGAACCATTCCTGACGCGAAAAAGCGAACCACGGCAGAGTCCGGATTCATGATCGCCTCCGCGGTTTCCTCGTTATCCAGTCCGGTGGCCATATTCACGACATTACCCACGGTCACATCATCCCAAACCGACCCTTTCAATGAGGGCACGTATTCGACCACGGGTTTCCTGAGGTCAACTTTGCCCTCCTCCACAAGCATGGCCATGACCAGGCCCGCTGTCGTTTTCGCTGAAGATGCCCACACCTTTCGGTCGGTGCGATTCATGCCGGGATAGGTTTCATAGACGACCTTTCCCTTGTGGATGAAGATCATGGCTTGCAGCCGGTAATGGGGATGAACCGCATACTCTTTCAGGGTCAGTTCTCCCTTCCCTGTTTTTGTTTTGAGATCTTCAAGCTCAGGCCGGATGTCCCTCTCCAGCGGTTTGTAATCTTCATTCGGCGATGCGATGCCGGTGGGCATCACTTCGCTCAGGTGCATGTTGTAATAGAGCGCGTGATCGCCGCCCATTTGCCAATGGGTGTTGTCAAAAGAATCGAGTGCCTTGTCCACGAACTCTGCTGTAAACAGCTCCTTGTCCTTGGCCGCGCTGACAGGAAACGTCGGCATCGCGCCGTCTTTTTTGAGGGCTTCTTCGACGGGGTTCTCTTGAGCCCACGAAGCCGTTGCGGAAATAATTGTTGCCAGAAGGCAGAGGAGTTTCTTGTTCATTGTGTGCATGTTTGTGAGTCTGTCTTAGAGGCCGTCTAAAAAGTAGGTTTGATCCTTTCGGGAAAATGCGGACGTGGATTGGCTTAACTCAGTTTAGTGAATAGTGGATGGTGCGTTCGAAGTCCAGAGGCGATTGATAGCCGAGGGACGTATGGATGCGGCGGGTGTTGGAGAAGGCGTCGATGTAGTCGTGGATCCGAAGGCGGACGAGGGTGTGGGTTTCGGGAACGGAGCGGAAGGCTTTGGCCTTGAGCGAGGCCCAGAAGCTCTCCATCGTCGCGTTGTCGTAGCAGTTGGCGGTGCGGCTCATGCTCTGGGTCATGCGCATCAGGCCGAGCGCGTGGCGGTAGTCGCCGGAGGGGTATTGGGAGCCCCTGTCGCTGTGGGCGGCTCCGCGGGCAGTCCCCATCCCATTGCCGTTCCCCCGAACTGGTACGAGAGCTACAGCACCGTGTGCGAGCGCATCCCGAGACCCTTTGCAGGAGGGCTAGGTTATCCGAGTCCCGACGTGGTGGTGAATGCAACCTATAGCCCCGCTCCGGGCTGGATTCGGCTCGTCACCGCCAGCAACCTCAACGAGCATCAAGTCGTGAGCGAGGGGATCAATCCGAGTCCCGAACTGATCGACCCCGTCGACTTCGACATTACCTCGAACTTCTTCGGTTACCTTTCATTATTCGATTGGTTCGAGGCATTCCCTTTCCTGCTGGAGTTCTCTACTGCCAGCGAAGCGGCGGTCTTCGACGAGCAGGCGAACTCACAGCGTGCGGCAAACGAACTCACCCATGGCTCCGCCAATCTGGGGACCCCTTTCGTTCTTGATTATTCCTCTTGGAGGATCTGGCGATTCGGTTTCGAGGGGACGCTGGGGGCGGTTGACGACTTGAACGGGGATCTGACTCCCGATCTGCTCACCTACGGGTTCGGCGTGGAGAAGGGGCAAAGCACCCCGATCCAAATCCGCTACGAACAGGGCAACGTCAAGGTAAGCTACAAAAGGGTGGCTGGTCGGGACGACCTCGCTTGTTCCGTGCGGTTGAACAACGGACTGGACGGCTGGGCTTTTCCTGCCCCGCTCACGTTTTGCACCACTCCCTGCCCCGAGGATTCCCGTTTGGAATGGGTCCATTCTCTCTTTGCCGATGACGGCAGCTATCTGGTTTGAGCCTTCGCCAGTCTGCAACTCGACTTGATGCCGCCGCCGCAATGAGGCCGTCCGGTTCCGTGTGTGGAGGCGGAGGCCATGATCGAGAAGGACTTCAAGGAGACTGCGGGTTGGGCGGGCGGACGTTCACACCGGGGTGACGCCTTTTTTCAGGATGAGGTTGCCGTATTTGGCGGTCTCGCCGGTAGCGACGATCGCGAACGCTTTCGCGGCGCGGTCGTAGAAGGCGAAGCGTTCGAGTTTGGCGATGGAGGGACAGCCTGGATCGTGCCGGTCTATGGCTTCGCGATAAGCTTGTTCGACGCGGGGGTCGGCGGAATCCCCCTCGACCGTGGCCATCATGGCGACGGGGTGGTCGACGTAGGAGTCGAGAGCGAGGAGCGGGAGGATCGCATCGAGCAGGGCCGGGATGCGCAGACCGTCCGCGCGGAGACACCGGGGTCCGGTGCTCTCCGCGGGGAAGTGCGCGTCCGCCAGGACGATTTCATCGCCGTGGCCCATGCGGTAGAGGGCGTCAAGCAAGTCGGGGCTGAGTAGGGGAGAGATTCCTTTAAGCATGGAGCATGGGAGGTGGAGGCGGCGGTAATCGGCCGCCCGCGCGGTCTTACCGTGTTCCGAAGTAGGCCGCACCCGCGCCATTGCCGTAGTGCAGCATATTGTAGGGTGGAGTCACATCGATCGGTTCACGGGTGGTGACCAGTTCGGCGGCGATGCCGTAGAGCCAGGTTTCGCCAGGGATCCGGATTTCCCGACGGGTGTAGTCCATCTTATTGCCCCAGGCTCGACCCAAGCCGACGAGGTCGAAGCGCGAGAAGCGCCCGGAGGGGCGATCGAAAGCCAATTCTCCGCGGACGGTGAGTGCGCAGCCCCGCGAGCTTTCGGCTCCGGGTGCGGATGGATCGAAGGCCTTTCCCATCGCGCCCCGGCCGGTAAGTTCCATCGCGATATGCCGGTCGTCCGCTTCGGTGATTCTCAGCGTCATCTCCGACGCGCGCAGGGGGAGGGCGTTGACGCTGCCTTCCATGTAGTCGATGCCGATCGTGCAGAAGAAGCGGCGTTGGATCTCGGAGGGAACCTCGATGGTCGCCCCGGGCCCGGGATCCTGCGGAACGAGTGCCCGCCACTCGGCCTCGGTCAGCCAGAGCATATCGCTCTGGGTTTCCGCGGCCCAGGCGTCGGGGTTCTCCTCGTAATAGAATTTGCGTCCGCGTTCGGGCTTTCCGCTGTTGGCGGTGTCCATGTAGGTGCAGTAGCCACGCAGGATAAGCCCGTCTTCAGGCGGTTGGGGAACAGGACGTTTCGCAGGCGTCGCAAGCGCGGGATCCAGTAAGCTGACCGCTTTCTCCTTTTCCGTTAGAGCGGCGTATTGGATGCGGAGGGGCTCCAGTTCCAGGGGCCGCATCCGCAAGGCCTGGTTCTTCGCGAGCACGATCCCGCTCGCTGTCGCGGCGACCATGTGGTTTCCTCCCGCCTCGATCAGGTCGCACCACGCAAGCTCGTGCGAATTCCCGCGGAAGTAAGTGTCGAGGGCTAGGGCAACGAAATGGGCATTGACATAGGCGGGATCGACTTGATCGCCGGTGCACGACCGTGCCCGGATGGAGGTGCAGGCCCCTCACGTGCGTCCGAGCGGACTTCCGTCCGCAGCCGTGAAAACGATGATCGGTTTGTCTTCGGCGAGCGCGCGACGCCTGGCCGCGGTAATATCGGTGCACCAAAGGATTTCCCTCCAGGGACTTTCACCGGCTTGGGGCTTGATCTCCGCGTGTAGCCGGGTGAACTCGGCCATCGGAATCTCCGGCGGCGCGATTTCTTGCGCGGGGGCGCTCGTCCAGCAAAGAGCGAAGGGGAAAAGGAGAAGGTGTTTTCCGTTCATGGAGGTCAGCGTAGAACAATCGAATTCCGAAGTGAAAGCGAATTCTGAGCGGGAAACCGGACTTGCTGGGATCGCCGCCGTGGAGGATGGAGAGGCGGTGGGCTTCGTGGGGAACCTTGAAGGCGACGAAGGAGGAGGAAGGGCTCAATCAGGGGTGTCAGCGGTGGGTGCCGGAATCCTTTGACGGTGAGGCAAAGGAGAGGGCGAGAAGAAGCGCGAGGAGGCAGAGGAGCGCGGCGGCGAGGGCGAGCGCGGAAAAATCCGGGATCGGCTGCCGGGAGGCGAGGGCTCCGAGGAGGGCGACGCCGAGCGCGCCGGCGAGGCGGGCGGCGGTGCTATTGAGTCCGGCGGCGAGACCGTGATGGGTCGGCGGGACGTGGCGGAGGATGGTGGCGCTCAGCGGCGCGGCGCAAAAGCCGAGACCCGCGCCCAAGACCACGAGGGGGATGAGAATTGCGTGCGGATAGACGATGAAGCCGGGCCAGAGGAGAAGGGAGAACCCGATCGCGGAGACGGAGCTACCAAGAGCGAGGGGAAGCCGGGGGCCGCGGCGATCGAGGAGATTCCCGGCGAAAGGGGAAAGGACGGCGAGAACAACGAGGGTGGGAAGTTGGAGGAGTCCGGCGGTCGAGGGAGCGAAGCCAAGGGTGCCCATGAGGAAGGTGGGGAGGAGGTAGGTGAAGCCTCCCCAGGCGGCGTAGATGAGGAGGGAAATGAGGGTGGCGAGGACGAGGGGGCGGGAGCGGAAAAGGGCCGGGGGTAACAGGGGGTGAGGGGTGCCGCGCTCGCGGAGAATGAAAAAGCCGAAGGCGGGAAGCGCGGCGGCGAGGAAAGCAGGGCGGTCGATCAGGGCGGAGGAGAGGGCCGTGAGGCCGAGGCCAAGGAGGAGGGCTCCGGGCCAGTCGAGGGCGGGACGATGCTGCGGAAGAGGTGGATCGGGGGCGGTGCGGGCAAGGGTCAGGGTGAAAGCGGCGGCGGCAAGGGGAGCGTTGATGAGGAAGACCCCCCGCCAGAGTCCATGCTGGACGAGGAGTCCGCCGAGGACCGGGCCGAGGGCGGTGGCGACAAGCGTGAAGGTGCTCCACAGGCCGAGGGCACGGCCGAGTGAGGCCCCGGGAGTGGCACGGGCGATCATGGAAAGGCTGCCTGGAATCATGAGGGCCGCCGCAATGCCCTGAATCGTGCGCAAGGCGATGAGTGAGGCGGTATTAGGGGCAAAGCCGCAGGCGGTGGAGGACAGACCGAAGGCGGCGATGCCGACAAGGAAGACGCGTCGCACGCCGAAGCGGTCGCCCAGCGCGCCGCCGATGAGAAGAAGCGCGGCCAGGGGAACGGCGTAGGCGTTGTGAATCCAGAGGAGGGCGGAATCACTGGCGGAGAGGGATGCGCGTAGGGCGGGTAGGGCGACGGTGAGCGCGGTCGTGTCGATGAAGGCCATGCCCGCGGCCACGGCGGCGACGGCGAGGGTCCAGGCACGGCTCATGGATCGGAACGGGGCGAGATATGCAGGCGAAGGCCACCGCGGACCCGGAGGGTGATCGCGGGATCCGGGACAGGCGGGGAGTCGCTCACCGGGGAGAACTGGAAGCGTGCGAGGAGGGTTCCGGCGATGATTCCGGCTTCCATCAGCGAGAATTCCTTCCCGATGCATACGCGCGGGCCGAGTCCGAAGGGAATATAAGCGGGCGGGAGGGCGGCATGGAAACGTTCGGGATCGAAGGTGTCGGGTTCCGTCCAGAAATCGGGATGGCGATGAACGGTGTAGGGGCAGACAACGACCGAAACGCCGGCAGGAATGGAAAAGCCGCCGATCTCGTCGGGGCCGATGGCGTGGCGTTCGATGATCCAGATCGGGGGCGAGAGCCGGAGGGTTTCGCTCAGCGCGCGCCCGAGGGCATCCGGGTCGCGGGCGCAGCGGGTCTGTTCGTCGGGCCGGACGGCGAGGTAGGCGAGGAGCCAGGTGAGGGCATTGGCGGTGGTCTCGTGACCGCCGAGGAGAAAGGTGACGGCCTCGTTCCGTAGGTCGACCGCGCTGTAATCTCCGATGCGCATGAGGGCGAGGAGATCGGGAACATCGGTCTCGGGCCGAGGGGCGGCGAGGACCGTGGCAACGCCCTCGTCGAGCTGGCGCATGGCCCGGGTGAAGGCGCGGGATTTCCAGGAGAGGAGGGAGCCATGGCGCGCGAAGCTTTCACTAAGCAGGAGGGCGATGGGTTCCTCGAGCGCGTTGATGGTGGCGTCGGAGAGATCGGCTCCGAAGAGCGCGCGGGCGACGACGCGGAAGGTCGTGCGCATCATGGCGCTGGAGGCGTCGAATTCGCCGTGACCGTCGAGGCGCGCGACGAGGGTATCGCTTTCCTCGCGCATGATCGAGGTGAAGCCTTCGACGGCCTTGCGGTGGAAGGCGGGCTGGAGGAGGTGTCGCCGCCGTTGCCACTCGTCGCCGTTCGAGGTGAGGAGGGACTCGCCGCAGATGTCGTGGAAGAAGCGCGTGCTCCGCGTGTTCTTGTCGTAATTGCGGGCGTTGGTCTTGAGAACCTGCCGGATGCCGTCGGGGTGATTGACGAGATAGACCGGGCGCGGGCCGAGCTGGAAGCGGACGACATCGCCGTAGTCGCGGACGCCGGCGGCGAGGAGTCCGAGGACATCGCGGCGGAAGGCCGGAATGTGCCCGATCAGGGGAAGCGAGGGTGGGCCAGGGGCTTTGCGCATGGGATTCAGGCTCGGTTAGGGTCGTAGTGCCAACGTTCGAACTCCGGTTTCCACGCCTCGGCCAGACGGTGACGGAGGCCCTCGGCGAGCGGCTTGAACGAGTTCTTCCGATAGTTCGCGAGGGTGTTCAGATAGGTTCTGAGGTCGGGCTCGAAGGAACCGTAACCCGGGAGCGCGAGGGTTTCGTACAGATTTCGGACACTGCCGAGGGGATCGGTTTCAAGCGCGGTGAAGGAAAGCTCGTGGAAGCGCCCGGCGGGAATGCGGGGGCGTTCGGCGTGGAAGGCGTCGTGCAGGCGGCGATAGCGGTCGATGATCTCGTCATCGAGACGGGATCTATCGGGCTTCTGGAGATAGGTGAACCAG
>JAHEDC010000720.1:19549-23524 GCA_024641425.1 Verrucomicrobiales bacterium
CAGTAGTGACGGGTCGAGCGGAAAACGTCGTGAGGATGACGATGGATGTGGACGAAGCGGGCGTCGGGGAAGAGTTCGAGAAGGAGCCGGATGCGGGCGGTGTGGGGCGGGGATTTGAGAATGAGGGGGCGACCGTATTTGAGGGTGAGTTTCCGGGAGAACCAGAGGAAGGCCGCCTTCCACTCGTCGATCTCTGCGGGCGGAACGTTCTCGAAGGTGAGGTAGCGTTCGTAGTGGGCGACGCGTTCGGGAAAGGAGATGCCGAGATAAAGCGACTTCAGCGTGGTGAGACAGGGGGCGAACTCGTCCTCCTGCGGGAGCGTGAAGCCGAGGGCCATGTTGTCCATCGGGCGCGTGGCGGGAACGAGCCGGGCGAAGCGGCGGCTGTTCGTTTCCTCGGTGGTGAGGAAGGTCGCGGGATTCGTGACCTGGTAAGTGTTGGCGAAGGCGAAATTCCGGGTATCGAGGGCGAGGAGATTGTGAAGGTGGGTTGTGCCACTGCGCCAGTGGCCCAGGATGAAGAGCGGCGGGCCCGCGAGCGGGGTGGCGCGGATGGCGTCGTCGAAGCGGCGTTCGCGGCGCGCGTAGAGGGAGTTCAGGGCCGACACGGCGGTGATGAAGGCGGCGCGGTGCCAGTAGGCGGAGCTGACGCGGTTCTCCCGGAGCAGCCGCATCCAGCGACCGAAGGTGATGCCGGCGAGATAATTGTTTCCGGTCGACCAGCGGTGCTTGAGGTGGGGTGGCATCGATCCCATGATAGACGCA
Source organism: Verrucomicrobiales bacterium (assembly GCA_024641425.1). Classification (GTDB taxonomy): domain Bacteria; phylum Verrucomicrobiota; class Verrucomicrobiia; order Verrucomicrobiales; family DEV007; genus JAHEDC01. Next base: position 20,315 of record JAHEDC010000720.1, read on the forward strand.
ATCCTCGCCGGGCGTGAATCGAAGATTTTGGCCCGGACATCAAGGGGAATGATGCGGGGCACGGGAAAACCGGAACGAAAAGGACGGGCACGATGGCCTGCGGAAAGCAGGAGGCAACTTCCGCCGTTTGCAAGCTCCATGCCGGGTGTCTCTCGCCTCGTTGGTGGTTTGCCTAACGCAGGTCCAGGAGCGCGGGGAACTCGTCCCGCCAGGCCTGCGTCGTCGCCGGATCGAGAGCGGCGGTGATGGTGCCGGCGCCTTCGTCGGCGTCAGCGAGGATGGTACCGAGGTGGTCGATGATTTGGCTCCGACCGGAGTAGGTGTATTTCGGGTCGGAGCCGCAGCGGTTCACGCCGACGACGCAGGCGAGGTTCTCGATGGCGCGGGCGCGGAGGAGGGTCGTCCAGTGGTGCTCGCGGGCGACGGGCCAATTGGCGATGACGGGGAAAAGGTTCGCGCCTTCCCGCGCGCCGCGCCGGAAGAGTTCGGGGAAGCGGAGGTCGTAGCAGATGACCGGACAGACACGGAAGCCGTTCCAGTCGAAGAGCGTGATTTCGGTGCCGTTCTCGAAGAAGTCGGACTCGCCGGTGTAGCGGAAGGTGTAGTTCTTCCGGTAGCGCGTGACGAGCGCGCCCTCGGGCCCGAAGACGGCCAGTTCGTTGCGCCCCTTGCCGCTTCCTTCCGGCGACCGGAGGGCGAGGCCGCCGAGGACGTGGCTCCGGTAATCGCGCGCACAGGTGGCGAGGAAAGCCTCGGTTTCCCCGCCCGCGTCCTCGGCGATGCGCTCGACGTCCATGCTGAAGCCCGAGGCGAAGAATTCGGGAAGGACGACGAGGGAGCCGGGGCGCACGCCGGCGGCGTCGAGGAGCCGGCGGACGGTGTCGAAGTTGGCGGCGCGGTTTTCCCAGGCGATGTCGAACTGGACGGCGAGGACGTTCATGGATGCGGATTCGGGACTTGCAACACGGTGGTTTCCGACGCTAATTCCTCCACCATGAAACTCAATCCCCGATTCCTGCTCGCCACCACCGTTTGTTCCTTCGCATTCGCCCTCTCCGCGATGGCCGATGAAAAGGCTCCCGCCGCCGAGACCAAGACGGAGGAGAAACCCGCCGCCAAGACCGAAGCGAAGATGGAGGAGGCCAAGGTCGGCGACTTCACATTCAAGTTCGGGGCTCCCTGGATCAAAGGAACGCCGCGGAACAACATGATTGCGGCCAATCTCTCCTACGGGGATCCCAAGGATGCGATCGCGGCCGACTTCTATTACTTCGGCGAAGGCCAGGGCGGGGATACAAAGGCGAACGTCGACCGTTGGATCGGGCAGTTCGAGGGCGATCCGAAGGTCGAGACCAAGGAAGTCGAGCACGACGGAACGAAGGTGACCTACGTCTACGCGACCGGGACCTATCTCAGCGGCAGTCCCTTCGGCCCGAAAACGCCGATGAAGGATTACGCGCTCTACGGCGCGATCATCGAAGGCGATAGCGCGCCCGTTTTCATCAAGATGACCGGCCCGATCAAAGGCATGGAAGCCGCGAAGGAGACCTTCGAGAAGCTGGCGGCGAGTCCGTTTGGGAAGTAGGCGCGGCGGAGCCGCGTCATTGGTCAACGGGCAAGGGTCACCAGTCTTGAGGGTGTTGAAATGCCTGTTGCCGGAACTTACGGGAAATCTGAGGACGCCCATGTGGCGGCGTCGCTGCTGAGGAGCGAGGGGATCGAGGCCACCGTGTTCGAGGATTCCGCCTTCGGCGGCAATTTGCTGGGAATGAGTGCGGGCGCGATCCGGGTGGAGGTTCCGGAGGAGATGCTGGAGCGGGCGCGGAGCATGCTCGTGGAAGCGGACTCCCACCGTGAGGTGGGGACAGGGGATCTGGTTGAAGCCGGGCCGTCGTCGAGGTTGCCCGCGGTTTTCCGGAAGCTGGTCCTCGCCGATTTCGTGCTGAATGTCCTTTGCTGGTTTTCGCAAGGGGCCCTCTTTCTTGAAGCCCCATCGGGGACGGCGAACGGGCTTGAGGCGTTTGTGCGGCCCGAAGCACTCTGGGCCGTGGCCTTCCTTGCCGGACAGGCTGGTCTCGTTCTGGAAATCTGCGCGTTTGTCCTTCTCCTCTGTTTCATTCGAATGGGACGCGTTCTCTTCATCGGGGCCTTGATCTGTGTGGTCGTTGCCTCGGTAGCCAGCCCTCCTTACCTTCTCACTCCCCTCGGAAACGTATTGGGGGCGATCCATTGGCTTTTTTCCGGGATCATCGTTGGTCTGATGTTTGTTCCCGAGCTTTCGGTGAGGTTCAAATCGCCGGTAGGGGATCCTTCCCCGTGACAGGGGGGGAGCAGATACCTCCCGTCGGATTTCCTTCGTCAAAGCCGGCGACTCCCTTGCGGCGAGCGCGTGCCGCCGGTCCGAGTATCCGCCGGTATCATTCTCCGAGCAGCGCCCGGATACGATAGAAATTCCAAAGGCGGTTCGCGTCGGCGTCCGTGTCCCTTATGTCGAGGACGCGCGCGGTGGCGGTAATACGGTCGATCTCCGACCAGAGTTCAAGGTTCGTCGAACGGTCCAACGCGTATCGCCGTCCCTCGATGGCTTCGCAGGAAATGGTCGCTTGGCCCGCGGTGAGGTCGGGCAGGATGCCCAGAATGCGGGGAGGGGGGGCTGTGCCCTCGACGAGTGTCACCCGGTCGAGGCGGATGGTGTGGGTCGTGGCGCTGCTTTCGTGGTTGCTTGCGACCGCGAACCAGGCCGGGAAGCTTCCGAACAGGGTTTCGACGTCGGTTTGGGCGGTGGCCCACGTTCCTTCTCCAGAGAAAACAGTCGGGGTTTCGCCCGGGTCGTTCAGTCCGGTGATCTCGTAGATCCACCCGAGGCGATGCACGGCGATCGTCTCGGTGAAACCGTCCCGGAATGACGAGAGGGAGACATCGCCCTCCGCGAGCCGGAGTTCCGCGCCCGCGGTGCCGAAGTTGTCTCCGTAGTTCAGTCCAAACCCGGCCGCGCTGTTCGTGCGTGCCTCCACGCCAAAAAAGGTGAGCCCGAAGTTGCGGGTTGTTCCGTCCCGGTAGAAAACGCCGTTGTTGCCGACCACTCCGAGGAAGAAACCATTCGCGTCCGGCTGCTGGTCGATGCTGTCGACGACGAACGTGACCGAGAATCCGTTTCGCGACAGCGGGTCGATTGAGAGGGTGGACACGGGGCCCCAATTCGTGTCCGTC
>JAHEDC010000412.1 GCA_024641425.1 Verrucomicrobiales bacterium
GAAGGGCAAAGTGTTCTTCTCCGCGCGCTGACGGTTCTTACTCGACAGGGCCGGCGGGCTCATCCAGTCTCACCTGTCGCAGGTGCCGAGAAATCGGAAGGTCTCAATTTGATCGCATCCACCTCTTTTCCGCAGCCATTGAACGAGGCCGAGGATTCGAACAGGACAAGGGGTTCGATCTATCCGACACCTCAGCCAGACGATTGCCAAAATAGCGCCTAGTCTCCCCGAGCTATCTGACATATAAGAAACCAATCACCCGAAAAATGTTCCCTGCGAATTCCGCCATCCCACGCGAGCCCTACCAGACCTGGATAGGGCGTGGGAGCTTTTGCGGGTGGGAGGGGCCATTCGGTGTAAAGAAACGGCCCTACGGCCGCGTGAATCTTAGATCCCCATTGCGTGAAGATTGTGAGTAATCCATTTGGTGTCAGCGAAGCCCTTGAAGCGCTCGGTCGGCTCAAGGAAACGGTTTCAGGTTTCGCCGCCCGGGAGGAACAACTGAACAAGGAATTCCGGGCGGAGACGTACGCGTCGAAGCGTGCCTTCGACGAGACCATGGTGGACGAGCAGGCCCGCGCCGATGCGACGATGGAGGTGGAGGAGGACCGGCATTTGGCGGAACTGGCCCGGATCGAGGCGAAGTTCTCCGGGCGCGCGGAGAGGATTCAGAGGGCTTCGAAGACGAGCCGCGAGATGCTGCGGCAACGGGTGGAGGGGAGTAAGGGGCGGAAGATCTTCGACGCGCAGTCGCGGACCATGAACGCGAACCGCGACCGCGAGACCGCCCTGTCGCGGCTGGAGGCGGAGCACGATGCCTTCAAGGGGCGGCTCGGCGAGGAGCGGGACACGTATTCACGACTGGCGGCGGGCGCGCGGAAGCGTTTCCTCGGCTACGGGCGATTCCGCCGCATGCTGGGCAACGAGGCCGTGGGGGATCTTTCCGCCGCGGTTCTGAAGGGGACGCCGGAGGAACTGCTCATCTCCTTCGCGAGCGAGATCGAGGCCGCGGGGACCGCGCGAAGGGAATTCGCTCGTTTTCCCTTTCCGAGATTCTTCGGCGTCCTGCCCTTGTGGTTACTCCTCGCGCTCTCGATGATGGCGGCGGTGGGTGTGGCTTACGTCACGGGAATGACGCACCGGAGTTACGTCCTCGGCGGCGCGGTGCTGGTGGGGTTCGGAGGTTTGAGCGTCGCCCTCCATGCCTTCGGAGGGAAACAAGCGGGCCCCGCGGCGAGGGAATGGGCCCGGAGATTGGAGAATGCGCGGCAGCTTTACAATGCCTGCCGTGAGAAGGAAAACGCGCGCTACGACCTCGAAGTGGCCCGTATCAACGACCTTCACGCGAAAACGGTGGCCGGACTCGAGGCGACCTGGAGCACGACGGTCGATGATGCCTCTGCGCGGCAGAAGATTGGCCTCGCCAAACTGGAGAAGCAACTTCCGCGGGTGAAGGAGCGCAACGAGCGCATGCACCGCGAGTTCCTCCAGCGTTACCAACCGGTGCATCCGGCTTCGGTGGCGCGACTCGAGGCGGACTGGGAAATGCGGAAGAAAAGCCTTGAGGAAAACCACGCGCAGGAAGTAGCCGCGCGGGAAGCGAAATTCGCCGCTGATTTCGAAACGCTCGTTGCGGAATGGAAGGAGAATATCATGCCCGTGTATTCGGAGATCGAGGCCATGCGAGCGCGCGCGTCGGAATATTTTCCCGAATGGAAATCGATGCCGGCCGACACCTGGAAGCCGCCGACGGAGTTCGCGCACATGGCGCGTTTCGGCGAGATTGAGGTGGATGTCGGGGCCCTCGCGGGCGCACTGCCGAAGGACGAGCGACTGGCGCTGCCGGGCCCGGCCCGTTTCGGGATGCCGCTCGCTCTTTCCCTGCCGAACCAGGGATCGATCCTCTTCGAGACCGAGGAAGGCGGTCGCGAGGAGATGCAGGCTGCGCTGAGCAATCTCATGCTGCGCCTGCTCGCGACCACGCCGGCCGGAAAGCTCACCTTCACCATTCTCGATCCGGTCGGACTGGGCGAGGGCTTCGCCGGCTTCATGCACCTCGCCGACCACGAGGAAAGCCTCATCAACCGCCGCATCTGGACGCAACGGGGGCAGATCGAGCAACGGCTCGCGGACCTGAACGAGCACATCGAGAAGGTCATCCAGATGTATCTCCGGAACGAGTACGAGACGATCACCGAATACAACAAGCAGGCCGGAAATATCGCCGAGAAATACCACTTCCTCGTCATCGCCGACTTTCCGGTCAACTTCAGCGAAACGGCGGCGAAGCGCCTCCAGAGCATCGCGGCCAGTGGAGCGCGCTGCGGAATCTATACGCTCATCCACTGGGATCACCGCCAGGCCATGCCGCAGGATTTCGTTCCGGACGACCTGCGCAAAAGCAGCATCTGCGTGAAGGTGCCGAAGAAGGGGGGGCTCGTCCTCGACGGCGGATTCAAGGAAGGAGCGGTGCTGAAACTCGACACGCCGCCAAGCGCCGAATACGCCATCGATTTCATCCATCGCGTCGGCAAGAGCAGCAAGGATTCGAACCGGGTTGAAGTTCCCTTCTCCCACGTCACTCCGGCGGAAGGGGAGTATTGGAAAAACGTAACGACGGAGGAACTGCGGGTCGCCATCGGGCGTTCCGGCGCGACCAAGCTCCAGTATCTCGCCATCGGCAAGGGGACTCGGCAACACGCGCTTTTCGCGGGCAAGACCGGTTCCGGAAAGTCGACCCTCTTCCACATCATCGTGACGAACCTCGCTCTTTCCTGCTCTCCGGAGCAGGTCGAATTCTATCTCGTCGATTTCAAGAAAGGCGTCGAATTCAAATGCTACGCCGCGCGGCAGTTGCCGCACGCCCGCGTTGTCGCCATCGAAAGCGATCGCGAGTTCGCGCTCAGCGTCCTCCAGCGGGTGGACGAGGAATTGAAGCGGCGCGGGGATCTTTTCCGGAAGGCGGGAGTGCAGGACATTCCCGGCTACGTCCGCTCCGGCGGTGGTGAGGCGATGCCCCGCACCTTGCTCATGATCGACGAGTTCCAGGAATTCTTCGTCGAGGACGACCGCATCGCCCAGACCGCCTCGGTCTTACTCGACCGCATCGTACGGCAGGGCCGCGCCTTCGGTATTCATGTTTTGTTAGGATCGCAAACCCTCGGCGGTGCCTACACCCTGGCGCGCACTACCCTCGGCCAGATGGTCATCCGCATCGCCCTCCAGTGCAACGAGGCCGACGCTTACCTCATCATGGATGACAATAACCCGGCTCCGCGCCTCCTGACGCGGCCGGGGGAGGGGATCTACAACGACTCCGCCGGCGCGGTCGAGGGCAACAGTCCCTTCCAGGCCGTTTGGCTCCCGGAGGACGTGCGCGACGAGGCGCTCGACAAGGTCGTCGCCCTCGCCAAGGCCAGCGGGAAGCATTATCCGGCCCCGATCGTCTTCGAAGGCAATGCTCCCTCGAATATCCGGGAGAATCCCTTGCTCGTCGATCTCCTCCGGGGCGCGCGTCCGACTGTCGCACCCGCCGCCGCCCGCATCTGGCTCGGCGCGCCGAACTCGATCAAGGGGCCGACCGAGGCTGTCTTCCAGCGCCAGAGTGGAAGCAATCTCCTCATCGTCGGCCAGCGCGACGAGGCCGCGCTCACGATGATCGGCGTCGGTCTCGTCGCCTTGGCCGCCCAATATCCGGTCGGCGCGGCGCGCTTCTATCTCCTCGATGGAGCGGCACCCGGATCTTCGGAACGCGCGTTCTTCGACAAGATTATTGCGGCCATTCCGCACCCGATCACCGAAGCCCATTCCCATGATCTCGGCTCGATCATGGGCGAACTGGCGGAGACGCAGAAGGCGCGCGCGGCGGGCGAGGATACCGATGGGCCGCCCGCCTTCCTTTTCATCCACGGTCTTCAGAAATACAAGAAGCTCCGCCATGAGGACGACTTCTCGTTTTCCATCGACGAGGACGAGGATGCGAAAGGCGATCCCGGCGCGCAATTCAACGACCTCATGAACGAGGGCAGCGCTTTCGGTCTCCACATCATCGCGAGCGTGGACACCTTCAACAATGTGAACCGCTTTATCAGTCGGAAGGCGCTGAGCGAATTCGAGATGCGCGTTCTCTTCCAGATGAGCACGAACGATTCCGCCGCTCTCATCGACTCCCCGAACGCCAGCAACCTCGGCCTCCACCGCGCCCTCTTCTACAACGAGCACGAGGGTTACCTGGAGACATTCCGGCCTTATGCGTTGCCCGGAGACGTTTGGATCACGGAAGTCGCCTCAAACCTCGGGCGGTAGCGCGGGGGCCGCAAAAAGGCACAATATGCTCAAAAAAAGGGGGCCGATGCCGACGTTCCTCCCTCCGCTTCGGAAGCCCGGCGAGGCCGAGTCCCGTCACGCCCCCGAAAAGCACCGCGCCGACCGTGAGGATCGCGACCGCGAAGGCTTCGACGGTCTGGGCTCCGGCACGTCAATATCACGCGGCTCCAGGCCCGTCTGACGATCCACCTATCCATCCGCCCAGCGAAAACAATGGGATGGAGAAGGCGGGCATCAGTGGAGTTCCGACCGTCCCGTATTCGGCCTGTCGCGGCGGCTCGCGAGATCTCGGGCGAATCGAATCCACCTCCACACGACGACGCCTCCAAGCACCAGGACAACCCCCGGGGCGACGAGAATTCCTCCCAGGTTGCGCTTTATGAAAAACCATCGCCAGTAGTTCCACCCCTGTGCAGGTTCTTGCTCGAAGGTCATAAGCTGTGCTGAAAGACCGTCTGAGATACTCCTCAGAACGAGCCATCCCAAAAACACGACGAAGAGTGAGGCCACGACGAGCCCGCAACCGCGGACGCCGACGTTTCCATTCAGTTTCACCTTGCGCCGGGGAGTCGATTTCGAAGCCATGCAATCGATCGGTCTATCTTGTCCAGCAGCTCCGGGGGAGCGCTCTCGCCCAAGCCTTCGCGGATATCCTCCAATAGCCGGGTCGCCTCAGGGCGCGCGGTCTGGAAAGCCAGGTCAATGGCTTCCTCGGCAATGGCAAGATCTTTCTCATGGACGTAGCTCCCATAGAAACGGAGCCACTGCTCAGGCTCCGGGGCGACCCGCCGGAAAGTTCTCAGCGCGAGAAGTCGATACAAGGGGTTTGGCGATCTGGCCAAGGCTTCCCATTGCCCGACTTCGTCCGGGGACATCCCCGATCCCTGCGGCACGTCCACAAACGCGTCGTCGAACACCTGGAACAGAAAGAGGTCACTGCGCCTGATACCGGTATCTTCGCTCCGCACACTAACCGCTGCTGGAAGCGAAGCCCCACCGTTGCTTGCGACCGTCATGGCGAGCATATGGGCGGCGATGAGAAACCTCTGCTCTTCAGAATCAGTGTCGTCCGTGAAGTCTCCGGTCGCAAGTTGAGCGACGAGTGGCGTCTGCCCCTCGGGAACGGTCAGAAGGGTTAGTACCGTCCCCAATCGCTCATCCTTACCCTTCACGGAAAGGTCGAGAGTTGACGTCCAATAGCGATGCCAAAGGGTTCGCCACCCCTGCGGTGATAATGGAGCGCTCACGCTTCCCGCGAGCTGCGCATACTCATTCAAGACCTGATCTCGTGCCTCATTCAGGTTTGACAGTGAGCTTGGCGTATCCAACAAAGATCGGGTCGCGTTCACAACATCACCCGCATCGGTGGTCTTCGGGCCATCCTCAGTTTCGAGATGCAAGTCCGCCCCGGGCTCGGAGCCCTTCCGCTCCGCGTCTTCTCCGCACCCGACCAGCACTAATAGCGCGAAGCCCAATCTCAAGATATTTGAATTCAGGGTCATGGTCGCGCGCGTTCGGAATCAAGTGCGATATAGTTGTTCACATAGTAAGGGATGCCAAGCTTGCTTTTTCGGTTCTTCCGGGAATTTAATGAGTGGAGGGCGAAACGGACAGGTCCAGCTTCCCGCAGAAGAACAGGATTCGTGTGCGGTAGTTCTCGAAGCCCCGGAAGCCCCTGGCCACCGATTTGATC
>JAHEDC010000413.1 GCA_024641425.1 Verrucomicrobiales bacterium
CACTTTCGGTCAGCGGGAGTATTTCGCCATGGGGGACAACAGCGCCAACAGCTTTGACAGCCGGATGTGGGGGACAGTGCCCGAGCAGAATGTGGTGGGTCCTGCTCTGCTCGTCTACTGGCCCTTCATCCCGCACTGGGGCATCATCCGCTAGGGATTTCCCTTCGCTGTGGTCGCCGTCCTTCAGTCGTGCGCGGCTTTCCCTCGCGATGCCGGGATCTTGGCCGAAGCAGGTGTCGGTGCGCATTTCGTGGATAGGGGCGCTTGGGAGGCTCCGGTATGGGCTCTCGGGGCCATTGTCGGCTACCTGCTGTTCATGGCCATGAATCCGCTGCGGGGCTATCTCGCGGACAGCTATGACCTTTTGAGGGAGAAGGGGCATGCGCGTTTGGTGCTCCTCGTCGCATTTTTCTCGCTCGCGGGGCTGGCGCTCGACTGGTGGCGGCAGGTTCCCTCCGGGGAGGGCATTGAGTGGGGGAGTTTTAGCCTGCCGCATCTGCGCCCCGATCCTTCCGACACGCTTGCCGCGAGCCTGAAGCCGATCACGGGGGTTTTCGGGGTTGCGGTTGCCGGCACCGAGTGGGGTTTTGGCGAAGGGGCAAGAAATGTCGTCCTCACGTTTGTCAGCGGACTCCTCGCCGTGGCGATCGGATTTCTCGTGCAATTCTTTCTCCTCCTTTTCCTTTACCTGCGGGTTACCATGCCCGGAAGGACATTGAAGGTCGGCAATCTGGTCGATCTCGCGGTGCGGCGCGTCGGCACCCTCTGGCCGGTTCTGCTCGCGTGCTGGATCTTCTGGTCTGTTCCCGTCGCCTTGGGTTTCGAGGGCTGGTTCCGCGCTGGCTGGGCCGCAGCCTTTTCCCTCGCCTTCGTCATCTTCGCCTTTCTTGAGGTTTCGGTTCTCGGCAAGAATCGATCCCTGCGCGAAGCTTTGAGGGTGAACTTCGCTTCCTGGCAGACGCGCGCCGCCCGTTCCCTCTGGTTCCTCGCCGTGGCCCTGACCCACGGCCTCGCCCTTTTTCTCCTCGTTTCGCTCTTCCGGGGCTGCATCGACCCCGGTACCTGGTTCACCCTCGGGTTCGAACTCCTCTTTGGCTTCCTACGTGCCTTTGTCGTAGTGTGGCTGCTGGGCGCGTGGGTGATACTCTGGGCGGACTGAGGAAAGGCGGCGAGGGGTGCCGTCGTGATCGATCGGAACCAGAAACGGTGCGGGTTCAGCGCCCGACGACTTTTCCGTCTCCGGAATCGTGATGCATTTTATTGTTTGGGCTGAGGCCCAAACTACTTTATGAGGACGTAGGATCGAGATCCAATCCACCGTCATGCCGCCTTCCCACGAGAACGAGACCACGACTGCCGAGATCACAAGGCGAAGCCAGTCGAATCTCGCCTTTGCCCTGCGGTTGCTCCCGGCGGAGCGGCGCCAGGACATGGCCGACTTCTATGCCTTCTGCCGGGTCATCGACGATCTGGCCGACGATCCTGCGACTACCTCCGAGGCAAAGCGCGCCGCCCTTTCCCGGTGGCGAGTCGGCCTCGCGGATGCCTTTGGGGGGGCTCCCTCCGGTGTCGTCGAGAGGGCGACGGTCGCGCTTCTGGAAAAACATGAATTGCCCGCGGAGTGGCTGATCGAGATCGTGACGGGCTGCGAGGCGGATATCGACGTGAAACGCTATGCCACCTTCGAGGAATTGCGCGCTTACTGTTACCGAGTGGCCTCGGTCGTCGGTCTCGTGAGCGCGCGTATTTTTGGCTGCGTGCGGTTGGAAAGCGAGCAATACGCGGTGAACCTCGGCTATGCGCTCCAGATCACGAATATCCTGCGCGACGTCGGCGAGGACTTTCGAGAGGACGGGCGCATTTACCTTCCGGCGGAAGACATGGCCCGCTTCGGCTACGGGGAAGGGGATCTGGCCGCTGCTGCGTACGACGAACGCTTTCGCGCGCTCATGGAATTCGAGGCCGCACGCGCCGACGCCTATTTCGCGGCCTCGCTCGGCTATCTCACGGCGGAGGATCGCCCGGCCTTGCGGGCTGCGGAAGGGATGCGCCGGATCTATTCCGCGATTCTAAGCCGGATGCGCCGCGACGGCTTCCGTGTCTTCGAGAGGCGTTACCGCCTTTCCAAACCCCGCATGCTCTGGTGTGTGCTTCGGGCTTACCTCGACTGAAGGGGCACGGCGTTGACAAGGCCTTGCTTCCCGAGTATCCGGATAGCACCATGAAAAAGTCCCGCTTCCTTCCTGTGCTTGCGTCGGCCGGAATCCTGTTCCACGCTCCGACCATGAGTTTGTTTTCCAAATCCGACACCGCCGAAGCCCTCGTCGCCCCTTCCGACGTCGCAGCGCCCCCCGAAGACGCCCAGAAGACCGCCACCGGCCTTGCTTCCAAGGTGCTGAAGGCCGGATCCGGTGACGAGAAGCCGGCCGCCTCGGACACCGTGACCGTGCATTACACCGGTTGGACCACGGACGGGAAGCGCTTCGATAGTTCCGTCGAGCGCGGCCAACCCGCTTCCTTTCCGCTGAACGGCGTCATCAAGGGATGGACCGAGGGCCTGCAGCTGATGGTCGCCGGCGAGAAGCGTCGTTTCTGGATTCCCGGAAATCTCGCTTATGGCGACAATCCGCGTCCCGGCGCACCGAAGGGCATGCTCGTCTTCGACGTGGAACTTCTCAGCTTTAAAAAGGCCCCCGCTCCTCCGGCCGTGCCCGAAGACGTGGCGGCCGCGCCGGCCGACGCCCTTACCACCAAGTCCGGCCTTGCCTCCAAGGTATTGAAAAAGGGCACGGGGAGCACCCATCCGACGGCCGAGAGCCAGGTGGAAGTCCACTACAGCGGATGGACGACGGACGGGAAAATGTTCGACAGTTCCGTCGCGCGCGGCGAATCAATCACTTTCGGACTGAATCAAGTCATCGCGGGATGGACCGAGGGGGTGCAGCTGATGGTCGAGGGCGAGAAGCGCCGGTTTTGGATCCCAGGAAACCTCGCCTACGGGGACAATCCGCGGCCGGGCGCGCCGAAGGGGATGCTTGTCTTCGATGTCGAGCTGATCAAGATCGCGAAATAGGCCCGGCGACGCCACGGCGCGTGTAGCGCCGGAGTTCGAATTCCGGGTAGATTGCCAGCACCTCGACGAGATCGAAGGCGTCCTCGAAGGGCGGGAAAAAGGCATCGCCTTCCACCGGCTCGTAGACGAAGGAGAGGTAGAGCGTTTCGCAGTCAGGGAGGAGGGCCTCGTAGACGGTGGCACCGCCGATGAGGAGGACTTCCTCGTTCAGCGCATCCACCCGAGCGCGCAGCGCCTCGACCGAACGGATGACCTCGACTTCGGGATGCCCCGGGTCGAAGCCCGTGCGGCTCAGGACGATATTCCGGCGCCCGGAGAGGGGTTTGGAACCGATCGACTCATAGGTGGCGCGCCCCATGATGATGGGATGCCCGAGGGTGAGTTTCCTGAACCACTTCAGGTCTTCCGGAAGCCGCCATGGGAGCGTGCCATCGCGACCGATCACCCGGTTCGACGCCATGGCGGCGATTGCCGTCCATTTGGGCCGCTGATTCGTCATACGGCGATGGGGGCCGCAATCCGGGGATGCGGGTGGTAGCCTTCGAGGGTAAAGTCGTCGAAGGTGAAGGCGAAGAGGTCGCGCACGGCCGGGTTCAGCGTCATCGTGGGAAGCGGGCGGGGTTCGCGCGCGAGCTGGGTTTCGGCTTGCTCGAAGTGGTTGTGGTAGAGATGAAGGTCGCCGAAGCTGTGCACGAAGTCGCCCGGCTTGAGGTCGCACACCTGGGCGACCATCCTGGTGAGGAGGGCGTAGGAGGCGATGTTGAAGGGGACGCCGAGGAAGAGGTCCGCGCTCCGCTGGTAGAGCTGGCAACTCAGTTCGCGGGCCTCCTCGTCCACGTAAAACTGGAAGAGCAAATGGCAGGGAGGCAGGGCCATTCGCGGTACTTCCGCGACATTCCACGCGCTCACGATGTGGCGTCGGCTGGTCGGGTTCTTCCGAATCGATTCCAGCACGTTCGCGATCTGGTCGATCGTGTGGCCGTCCGACGTTTTCCAGCTCCGCCATTGCGCCCCGTAGACCGGGCCGAGGTTTCCCTCCGCGTCGGCCCACTCGTCCCAGATGGTGACACCGTTTTCCTTCAGGTAGGCGGTATTGGTCTCCCCTTTGAGGAACCACAGCAACTCGTGGATGATCGAACGGAGGTGCAGTTTCTTCGTCGTGAGGCAGGGAAAGCCTTCGCGGAGCGAGTACCTGGCCTGCGCTCCGAAAATCGAGCGTGTGCCCGTGCCTGTGCGGTCGGAGCGATCTTTCCCCTTTTCGAGGACGAGGCGGAGGAGTTCGAGATAGGTGGTCATGGGCGGTTCGGAATTCAGAGGGGCGAGCCCCGAGCTTGCCTTTCCTCCGTCAGGCCCTCGATGTCAAGAATGTAGGCGCTCGTGAGGTCGTCGTCGGTGTCGAAGATCTTGTCCGGGCCTGCCGAACTGATGCGAACCCTGGCGTCCTGTGGAAACTCGAAGCGAAGGGGGGTGCGGTAGAAGTCGATGAACCTGCCGTTCTCGATGAACCCGCGCGCCGATTCGAGGTAAACCTTGTCGCGCTTGTTGTCGCCGCCGAGCGCATTGACGCAGCCTTCGTTTCCTCCCTGCGGATAGGCACCGTGATCGGCTTTGTATTCCTCCATCAGCTTTTCGAAGTAGTAGATGTTCTGCGAAGTGCCACGGCGCTTATGCTCCGGCCAAGCCACAACGAAGAAGAAAATCGACACCACAAGGATGACGAGACTGAGGACTGTAATGAGGATGACGCAACCGCGAGGCATGAAAACGTGGGAAACGGGTCGAAAGGGACAACGATACGGGGAATCGACCCACAAATGGAAGCGAATCAACCCGAAACCTGAAAATAGGTCACCGGACCGGCAATCAGCGGCGGATTACTCGGAAGCCGTGAGGCGATAGACCGTGAGGCCGCCGGGAGGAAGGGCGCGGGAATCATGGACCGTGACGGTCCGGGAGACGGTCGTCACCGATACCCCGGGAACGGCAACCCAGGCTCCGCCGGGCGCGTGGGTCGCGATGTCGGTCCAGGTATCGAGATCGCTGGAAGACTCCACGCGGAGGGTGACGCTCTCGAGCGCGCCCTCGCGATGGCGGAAGGTGTAATCCTTCGTGGAAGGTGCGAAGCCGGGAACCGCGTCGCTGGTGTCAGGAACCGTAGGGTCGAGGCCCTCGACGGTGAATTCGAGCAGGTTTTTCAGGGTGTCATGATCGCCATTGGCACCGTTGGCGGCGGCACCGATGTTGTCGGGCGTGCCAAAGTAGAAGAGACGCCAGGCTTGGAGGGCGGTGAGGGGAACGGCGTATTCGTAGGCTCCGACATCGACCCGGCCTTGCTCGACGCGGGGATTGCGGATGATGTCGGTTTCCCCCGAGGCGGCGACGAAGGCGGGATCGCCGACGTTCCGGGCGGGGCTGTTGGCGGGAAGGCTGAAGTCGTAGCTGCCGACCGCGCCGCTGGTGTTCGTGAAGAGGGGATCGGCCCAGAGGGAATTGGTGTTCGTGCCGCTGGCGTTCCGAAAATTCGTGAATCCGGTGAGGTAACCTTGCGGGCTGCCGGTTCGCCATTGCCAATTGCTGTTGTTCTGGGAAATCGTGGAGTAGAAGACGTTGTAGTCCATCGTGATGGCGGTCGTATTACCGGAATCCTTCTGGATGAAAGTGCCCTGGCTGCTCGCGACGATGAGGTTGTTCCGGATCGAGAGGTTGTTCGTGAAGTTCCGGATGAGGATCTCGCCCGTGCCGTCGAAAAGGGTGTCGTTCTGATAGAGGGTGTTGTGGGTGATCGCGCAATTGTTCGTCGAGCCCCGCAGGCTGTCGTAGCCGCCGGTGAAGATGCCGCCGAGGGTGTTGCGCCAGAGGATGTTATCGCGGGCCGTGATGTCGCGCGTGCTCTTCCCGGCGGCCTCGGCGGCCAGTTCGAGACCG
>JAHEDC010000414.1 GCA_024641425.1 Verrucomicrobiales bacterium
AGATGACGAACGTCCAGTTCGCCCCGTGCCAGCAGCCGCCGAGGATCATCGTCAGCAGCAGGTTCCGGTAGGTTTTCCATGCGCCGTGGCGATTGCCTCCGAGCGGAACATACAGATAATCCCGGAGCCAGGTCGAAAGGCTGATATGCCAGCGTTGCCAGAATTTCTGGGGCGAGGTGGCGAAGTAAGGGTGATTGAAATTCGTCATCAGATCGAATCCAAGCCACTTGGCGACACCCTGGGCGATTGAGCTGTAGGCCGAAAAATCGCCATAGATCTGAAAGGCAAACGCATAGACGCCGATGAGCACCGTGAGACCGCCGCGCTCCGCCGAAGGAAGATCAAAGGCGTAATTGGCGATGATGGCCATGTTATCGGCAATGACGATCTTTTTGAACAGGCCATAGACGACGTGGTAGAGACCATCACGGAAGGTATTGGCGCCGAAGACACGGGGCTGGACAACCTGCGGCATAAGACTTGTCGATCGCTCAATAGGGCCTGCGACCAATTGGGGGAAGAACGACACGTAAAGGGCGAAATCGAGAAAGTTCCGCGCGGCTGGAGTTTGGCCACGGTAGACATCGATGGTATAGCTAAGCGTCTGGAAGGTGTAGAACGAGATCCCGACGGGAAGGACAATGCCAAGGACGGGCTGGGGGATGTCGAAACCTAGTTTGTTGCATAGTTCAACGGCTTCGCGGACGAAGAAACCGGCGTATTTGAAGATGCCGAGAAGACCGAGATTGAAGACGAGGGAGACGAGGAGGGGACCTCGCCTTTTCCGTCGCGCGAGTTCGAGGGCCACGAAATAGTCGACAGCGGTCGAGAAGAGGATGATGGAAAGGAACCGCCAGTCCCAGTATCCGTAGAAGGCGTAACTCGCGACGAGAAGGAATCGATTCTGGCTACGATGGGGGAGTCGACGGTAGACGAGGATGACGACCGCGAAGAAGATCCAGAAAGTGTAGCTATTGAAAAGCATCAGGGACTCGTGTGCCGGTAAACACGGATCGTCTTCCAATCCGAGTGGACGCCGGGCCTTAGGGCGGGGAATGCGGCTACTTCCTCGAACGGTGTCCCTCCGTTCGCAAGGACGCGGAAGAGGAGATCGTGATAGGATTGTCGGAAGATCTTCGGCACGCCCTCGTCGATGACAATTCCACGGAGGTCAGTCTCGTTGAGGAATGCCTTGAGTTCCTCGTCGTCATCGAAAACGGTCTCGTAACCGCGGCCCAGCCAATCGCTGGTGGCGAGGATCTTCGAGCCGCGCTTGACCATTTGCGTTGGTCGAGCAGGATCCCTGAGGGCCACCTCGACAATGAAGGCACCCTCGCCGCGGGCGTCGGAAGCAATCAGATATTTTCCGGGGGTTCCCGTGAGGAGGATGTCGGCGGCGGCGGAAAATCCCGAAAACTGTTTCGGCGGCGGGGCGAAGCAAAACGGGTAAACGAGGACGAGAGCGGCGGCGACGGCGGCAATGAGGACCCGAAGGCGTCCGGAAAACCACGTGAGTCCCATGGCCGCGAGGGAAAGCACCGAGGGAATCGCCGGAAGGAGATAGCGAGGCTCGAGTCCGGCGGGAATAAGGGAGAAGAAAGCAATGAGCGCCACCGGAACGGAGAGATGGACGGCCCAGAAAGGGATGCGTGCAGTCACGGAGGAATTCCGTAGGCTGAGACGGATGATGCCAGCGAAAGCGAGGACGACGAGGGAGGGGCCGAAATTCCTGATGAGTTGCTTCGAGAAGTAGGGGATGGCGAAAACCAAGTGCTCGAGCGAGGTGCGGTCAATCATGCCTTCTGCCGTTTTGTCGCGGGAATAGAGCATCCAAGGTCCGACAATGAGGATGACGGGGAGGGCCGCGAGCCAGAGGGAAGGACGGCGAAGCACTCCGGGCTTCCACGCGATCAGGATTGCAAGCGGCGGCAGGAAGGCGAGGAAAAGTCCGGAGCCTTTCACCATGGCTGCGGTGGTTGCCCACACGCCGAAAAGGAGACTGTGGCGCCAACCCGGGGCCCCGAGGAATCGGCTGAATGAGCGGGCGGCTAAAAGACAGGCGATCGCGAGCGCGAGATCCGCCATGATGGTGTCCGTCATGGTCTGGGTTAGGGGCAGGGCAACGGTGAGGATTCCGATGGCCAACGCATAGACGTGGGATAATTCCTCGCTCGCCCCGCGATAGGCCAGCGTTCCGAAAACGGCGGCGAGGAGAGCCATGAAAGCGAGGGCGGAATTCCGGGAAACGGGAAACACGGTGAGCCACGCGCCCTCAAGTGCATAGAAGCCGGGAGGATAGTGTCCGAGAGCGACCTTCGGGTAGTGGTCGTAATACTCCTCCGCGAAACGCATGGGGCGTTCCGGAAAGCCCTGGCAAACATAATCGCGCACCATGAGCCCGGTGATGAAATGGGCTGCTTCGTCCGGGTGCCCACCAAACTCGCTCTCGTAGGCACCGTTTTTCCATTGAAGGCACAAGGCGAGCACGAAAAGGAAGAGACCCACCCCCGTCGTTCGGAGGGTCGCTGCTATTTTACTGGGTTTCAATTGATCGTTGGTGGACTAAAATGGGGGCATTATGGATCGCAAATCTTCACTAGACGACGCGAAAAGCGAGGCGGAATTCGATGAGTTCGCCGACGACTATGACACGGCCCTCAACAAGGGACTTTCTCTCACGGGCGAGTCGAAGGACTATTTCGCGGAGGGCCGGATGCGTTGGCTCAAAGGACGATTGGAGCGGCGAGGGTTCGTGCCAGACCAGGCGCTCGATTTCGGATGTGGGACGGGCGGTTCCACACGCTGGTTCTTCGACATTCTCGGCTCCAAAGCCCTTTCCGGAATTGATCCGTCCGAAGAATCGCTGGAAGTTGCGCGTCGCGAACACTCCGGTTACCCGGCAACCTTCCGCCTTCCGGAAGAGAACGGGGATCCGGGGACTTGTGATCTTGCCTTCTGCAACGGCGTGTTCCATCACATTCCAATCGCGGATCGTGCCGCTGCGGTGGACTCTGTCTTCCGGAGTCTTCGTCCGGGCGGGATCTTTGCATTCTGGGAGAACAATGCGTGGAATCCGGCGACACGGTACGTGATGAGCCGGGTCCCCTTCGACCGGGATGCGATCTTGCTTTTCCCGCACGGAGCAAGGGCGTTGCTGCGTGACGGCGGCTTTGAAATTCTGGGAACCGATTACCTGTTCGTGTTCCCCCGTGGGCTGGCGGCATTCCGGCGTTTCGAACCGATGCTTTGCAAACTGCCGCTCGGCGGGCAGTATCTCGTGCTCGCGAGAAAACCAGGAGTCTAAGGGAGGGGCCTAGAGACTGGTCACAAAAAGGCGGTAGAAGAGCGTTGGAAAGTCGCTCTGGTAGGCAGCGGTTTCCAGGATTCGCACCGTTTCCAATTCCCCATCCACGGAAAGTATTTCTTCGGTGGTATCAATGCTCCCCCAACCCTTGGTAACCAGGCTGCTGGAGGTCTCCAGGAAAGCGAAAATGTTTGGCGCCCGTCCTGAATGGCGGGTGAAGGTGACGGCAAAATGGCGGAATCCATCTTGTCCCAATTCGACCGAATAGACGGGAAGGTGAGGGGAGTTCAAGTCGGGAGCCCGAGGGTCGAGATCAAAATAGTATTCGAGGAGCGTGACGATTCCGTCATGTTCGGGATCCTCGCCGAGACCACTGATCTCGGGCAGGGCGAGCTCCTGCTCGTTGAAATGATCTGCGAGCCAGTTTTCGATGCTGTAATCGAAAGGAATGACGGTGACCTCATCGATCCAGGCGCCGTTCTGTCCCGAAGGAGGATTCGCCCCGCGGTTAAAGTTCCAACGGATGGTATGGGTTCCGTGGGGAATTTCGTGACTCGCACTGCTCCAATCGGTTTCGCCGGAAATACTCCCGGCAGGGGTGCCGTCGATCAGAAGGGTGAGCCCATCTCCCGCACCGGCGGATACCTTCCAGAAGTAGGTCAGCGTGGAGGGGCCGTCGACGGTCGATTCCAACACGGAAGAAGTCCCCGCATTGGAACCCACGACACCGGCGGCGTCGACGCTATCATGGGTGACCAGCGTCTGCCCTTTCCATCGAATTCCGGTTCCGCTCGTTATCCACCCCAGCGAAGGAGCGTCCAGGGCTTCCTCAAGGGTAAGGCCGATGGCGGCGGGGGAAGTCAGGATCACGCTGTTGCCAGGAGGAGACGGATCGCCGACAGCGACGAAAAGGCCATTGCCGTAGCCGATGCCATTGATGCTCGCAGTCGTTCCGGAAGTGCGGCTCACCCAATCGGTTCCGGTCTGCGAGGTGAGGATCGTCCCGGTATTTCCAACGACGACCAACTGTTCCGGACCTGCGGCGATGGAACGGAGGATCTCAACCGTTCCGGAACTCTCGTTCATCCAGGTCTCACCGGTGGCCGACGAGACAAGAGCACCGAAGAGTCCGCAGGTATAATAGCGTCCCTTGAAGGCGGTCGTGCTCGAGTAAGTATTCGCCGAGGGTGTGGAGGGAGTAGTGGGCACCCAGTTCGTGCCGTCGGTGGAACGATAGATCTTCTTGCTTGCCTGGGTGTTATCACTCCCGGAGGCAATGTAGATGCCGTTGCTAAAATGAACGGATTGAAGCGTTCCCGTCACGGTGATGGGAGCCGGCGTCCACGTAAGGCCGTCAGGCGACGTGATGATTTTAGGACCGGTCCCGGCTGCCGCTACGGCGACAAAAAGTCCATTCCCGAAGGTAATCCCCGAGAGAAACGTGGTCGTTCCGCTTGTTCTGGCGGTCCAAGTGGTTCCGCTGGGAGAGGTGAGCACCGTGCCGTTCGATCCGACGGCCACGAACTTATTCGCCCCATAGGCGATTCCCCTTAGATTGGATGCGGTACCCGATGAAGCGCTGGTCCAGGAACTGGCGTTCAGGGAGGTGAGAATGGTACCCATTTCACCGACGGCGACCCAGCGGGAACCGCCATAGGCAACGCCGGAGAGAACCTCGATCGTGCCGGACACGCGCGGTGTCCAGGTCGATTGGGCGGAACTCGTTGCCTGGAAGGAGCCGAGAGCAAGGATGCCGACGAGCGCAATGGAATGAAGAGTCGGATACCCTGAAGGTATCGATAGATTGCTTCGGAATGTCATGGGAGTTCGAATACGAAGAAAGTTCTGAGTATCATGGCAATATGGGGGAACCTTTAAGGTTGTTCTAGGAAAAATTTGCGGGAGGGGAGGAGGGGCGATTCCGGGCGTTGCGGGAACAGGATTGATCACCGGCAACAAAAGGAAAGGCCCGTCCCCGACGAGGGAACGGGCCTTTCGGATCGAAAGGCCCCTGCCGGCGAACCGGCAGGGGATTTGATTTGTTGGTTACTACGGCATCATGGCACCGCCGTTGGCATCGAGGATGAAGACACCGCCGCCATTGCCGTCGAGTTGCAGACGGGTGACGATCTTGCCCTCGGTGTTGAAGACGCGACCGTAGCCGCCGCTTCCGCCGAAGGCGTTGTTGGTGTAGTCGATCGCGATGCCGCCGACCGTGCGGGTGTCTCCCGCGCTGAGGTCGAACATGTCACCGCGGCGGACCACGAGCTGCGGAGCCGGCACGTCGTCGCTCTCGGCCCAGAGGCCGATGTTGTTCGAGCTGGTGACATCCCCGAAGCCCGTCACGAGACGGGCCAGGAAGGCGGCCTTCCCGGAGGTCGACGCCGTCACAACGAGCAGTTGCTGGGTCAGGCCTTCAAGATTGTTGGCCGTATCGCCTTCGCGGGCGACCAGGTGCATCGTGCCGTCGGGATCCGACCTCCACAGGCTTCCGTCGTTGCCGGAGTTGGCGTTTCCGCCAAGGAAGGCAAAGAAGGTGACCGTGCCGTCGTCCGCGATGTAAAGCTCGCGGAAGGACTTGAAGGTCAGGGCCGGATCATTCAGGCAGGGAACCGCGGCACCCTCGCGGGCGATCAGCTCGAGGCCTCCGTTGCGGTTCGACAGCAGGACGCTGTTGTTGCCGGTATTGAT
>JAHEDC010000415.1 GCA_024641425.1 Verrucomicrobiales bacterium
CCCACTTCTCGGGCTGCACGTAGTTGGCCTCGAATCCGTACTGATTCAGATCGGCCGGAACCTCGGGACCCCCGTGATCGGCGGAGAACGCCACGATCGTGTTGGCGAGCCCAACCTTTTGATCGACGAAACTCAGCAGTGCGGCGAGGGTCCGGTCGAGCCGCAGGATGTTGTCCTCGGCTTCGAGGCTCGAGGGGCCGAAGAGGTGTCCGACATAGTCGGTCGCGGAAAAGCTGACCGAGAGGTAGTCGGTCACGTCGTCTCCACCGAGGTCTTCGTTCTCGACGAGGGCCTTGGCGAAATCGAGAGTGAGCTCGTCCCCGGCGGGACTGAGGGTCAGGAAGGTTGTGAAGCCTTTTCCCTCGGCGGAACCGTAGGGATGGGGAAAGAGCCGGCCGAAGGGCAGCATGGTCGTCTCCCAGGCCTGATCGTCGCGGTCACCGAAGAGGTAGGTCGCACGATCCTGCATCAGATCCCAGGTGGTGTTGCCATACCGTGCCGGATGTTTCTCGGCATTCCAGCGATTGACCCATGCGGGATATTCTTCGTAGTAGAAGTTGCTCGTCACGAACTCGCCCGCGCTCTTGGAAAACCAGAAGGCTTTGCCCGCGTGACCTGCCATGGAGACCGCGCCGCGATCCTTCACCGAAACGCCGAAGACCTTGGCACGGCCCGCCGTCTGGATGGCGAGTTCGTCGCCGAAGGTGGAGCAGAGAATGGCCGCCGGGGAGCGCCCGTCACTGCGGGCGACACGCTGGGTCGGATCGATTTCCTGCGATTTGTCGACGCCGGCGCCCCGTGTGAGCATCGCGTAGCGGGGATCCTCGATGTTGTAAGTGAGGGCACCGGATTCGCGGTCGAACCATACGTTGCCGATCATACCGTGGACGGAGGGTTGCGCCCCGGTGGCGAGGGTGGCGTGACCGACGATGGTTTCCGTGTTGGCATGGGCGTGATGGGCATTCGCATAGACGACGCCGTTGTCGAGGAGCCAGCGGAAGCCGCCCTCCGGCATGCGATCGAGGAAGCGGGCCGGCATATCACCGCGGAGCTGGTCGACGGTGATCTGGAGGACGAGTTTCGGCCTGGCTTCGGCGGCGAGGACGGGACCGGCCGGGATCGCGAGAGCGATAATGGCCAGTGAAAGGAAAATCGGTTTCATCTTGGGTTTGGTCTTTGGTTTCGTGTGGTTCGGTTCTTAGGGTATTGAGAAAGGAGATCAACCGGGGCTGACCCGGTGGTGCTTCACCCAGCGGCCGGCGTAGGCGCGGAGCGCGGCGAAGTCGCCGTCTATTCCCGGGCGAGCGTAAATGCCGAGAGTGAGCTGTGCCCGAACCTCGCCTGGCATGGTGTCCCGGCACTGCGCGGCCAACCAGTCGACCCAGGCATTGCCCGATTTTTCAGAGACGAGGGAGCGAGGGGCAATCGCGAGGGCGGTGCGCCGGAGGATCGCGGCGATGGCGGTGGTATCCGGCGCGGCGGCCAGTTCCCGCAGGGCGGCGCGGCGGTAGGCGTTTGCGCGCCAGCGCTTCCATAGGCGAATGAGAACAATGATGACGAGGAGAAGGAGGATGGAGGCGACGACATACCAGCCCGGCGCAAGCGGCCACCACGGCACTTCGGCGGGGAGCGCGAGGTCGTGGAGGCGGTCGAGGCTGGTGGAGGGATCGGTCATGCTACGGAAGATAGAGAAAGATTCTTAACAGAAGGCAGCGAAGGACGCGAAGGGGATGGGAAGCGCTTCCCTGTCCCGAATGTTTCGAAATTGAACTTCGTCCTCGTCCTTCGTCCCTCGTGCTCGTCCTCGAAGATTTCGGCCTTATCCTCCGGATTTTCGAGGACGAGGGACGAGGAGGAGGACGATTCAATCGATCGCGGACAACTACCTGGGAAATTTTGTCTCATCCTTTGCTGTCTCTGCTTGCTTCTGTAAAAAATTCATCGGGGCTTCAAGTGTTCGCCGAAGAGTTCGCGCAGCTGTTCAGCGGGAGGGGTGGCGGTGGAGATCGGGATCACGGGGACGCGCAGTGCCCGGAAGATTTCGCGCCACTGGTCGAGACGGTCGGCGAAGGCCTGTTGGAAGGCGGGAGGGAAGGCGCTGTCGGCCGGAAGAAGAACGGGGCCGCCGGGAGTGGAGGCGACCATGCCAGGGTGATTCTGCAAGGAGGCTCCGAGCGGATCGTAAACGGCGACCATGAGGACGTCGTTGTGGGCCGCGAGGCGAGTGGCGAGGCGCTGCGTGTCCTCGTTCGCGCCGTCGAGGTCGCTGATGATGACGACGAGGTGATCATGAGTGGCCCGGCGCACGGCGGCCTCGAGGACAGCGTTGATGGTGACGTCGTTCGAAGGAGAGGGGGATTGCGCGAGGGCCCGGTTGAGGCGCGCGACCTCGTGGAGGAGCCGCAGCACGGCGGTCTGGCTGCGCTGCGGCCGGAGGTCGACGATTTCCTCGTCGTTGAAGATGATTCCCCCGACGCTGTCGCCGGCGTGCAGGGTGCGCCAGGCGGCGAGAGCGGAGACCTCGGCGGCGGCGACGGATTTCATGGTGCGGCGGCTTCCGAAGAACATGGGGCTGCGCTGATCGACAACGAGGAGCACGGGGCGTTCGCGCTCTTCGTTGTAAACACGGACGTGGGCCGATCGGAGGCGGGCGGTGGCCTTCCAGTCAATGGTGCGCACATCGTCGCCCTGGGCGTAGTGGCGGAGTTCCTCGAAGGCGAGGCCGCGACCGCGAAGGCGCGAGGCATGCCGGCCGGAGAGAAGGGAATGGACCGGCTGGCGGGGGAGAAAGGAGAAACCGCGGGCATCGGCCTGGAGGAGGATCAACTCGTCGAGGGTGATGGTGATGTGAGGGCTCATTCTTATCGTGTTCGTTTCTCCTGCTCGTCCTCGTCCCTCCTACTTGTTCTCGTCCTCGATTCCTGCTGTGATCGAGGACGAGGGACGAGGACGAGAACGAGTAGGATCTTTGGGACTATAGAAAGCCTCATCTTCGCGAATGCGATTGGCTTCCGACTCGAATCGTTCTACCAGTTTGGTAAGCATTCCCACAACTCGGACGAGCATTGCTTTGCCGTCCGCAATTCGATCCTCGGTGACAAGCTCCTTGGCCACCGTGGCGTCGAGACAGGCTGCGCATTCGACGGCCGAACCACGCGCATCATCGAAGAACTTAGCCCGCTGTCTACCCTGTCGCTTTCCGTTTCCCTCTGCCGTATTCAACAATGCCGACAGGCTGGCGCGGTCGAGTTGATCGCAGACTTCGCGGTGGAGTCCCGGAGAATCGGCTTTGATTTCCTTCAGTAGCTTTGTGACCCACGCGAGGAAGCTGAGCTCGAGTTGGTAGACATCGAGCTTTTCGTGATCAAAGGAGGATCGGTCCCGGTTTTGTTGCGCCATTGGCTGGACTCTTGGTGTTTTCAGTCTTTCAATCGTTCTCGTCCCTCCTCCTCGTTCTCGTCCTCGATTCCTGCGCCGGTCGAGGTTTTCCTCAAACGGACACGACCTCGCTCAGCAGCAACTCGACGACCTCCGTGCGGGTCTTGCCAGCGGCCTCGGCTTCGTAGGAAAGGTGGATGCGGTGGGCGAGACAGGCGGGAGCCACGGCGCGGATGTTGTCCGGGGAAACGAAGTCCTGTCCGTTGAGCCAGGCGTGCGCGCGGGCGGCGGCATCGAGGGCGAGGGTGCCGCGCGGGCTGGCGCCGAGACGAATCCACTTCGCGAGGTCGCCGCCGTGGCGCTCCGGTTCGCGCGTGCCGATGACGAGATCGACAATGTATTGTTCGGCCGCCTCGGCGACGTGGATGGCGGCCACTTCCCTGCGCGCTGAGAAGATCACCTCCTGCGTGACGGGGGGCGGAGGCGTTGCGGAAGCGCCGGATTTCTCGCCGCGCACGAGGCGGAGGATGGCGCCCTCGTTTTCCGCGGGGGGATAGGGCACGTTCACATACAAGAGGAAGCGGTCCATCTGAGCCTCGGGGAGTGGATAAGTACCTTCCTGCTCGATGGGGTTCTGGGTGGCGAGCACGAGGAAGAGGTCCGGGAGCGTGTGGGTCGTTCCGGCGACGGTGATCTGGCGTTCCTCCATGGCTTCGAGCAGGGCGGCCTGCACCTTGGCGGGGGCGCGGTTGATTTCGTCGGCGAGGATGAGGTTTCCGAAGATGGGCCCGGGCTGGAAATCGAAGCTGCCGTTCTGCTCGCGGTAGATCTCGGAGCCGGTGACGTCGCTCGGCAGCAGGTCCGGCGTGAACTGGACGCGGCTGAAGGCGCTCTCGACGAGTTTGCCCAGCGTCTTGATGGAGCGGGTCTTGGCCACGCCGGGCAGGCCCTCCATGAGGACGTGGCCGTCGGCGAGGAAGGCGATGAGGAGGCGTTCGACGACGGTTTCCTGGCCGATGATGGCCGCGTTCATGGCTTCGGCGATTTTGAGGATGGATTCTCGGGAATTCACGTTTTTTCAGGCGGATAAGTCTCTTTCCAGCGATTCTCTCAAAGACCTCGCCGAGTGCAAGGTTTGATGCATTGCATGTCCCTCCTCGATGATCTCCGCGCCCTTGACGTCCTCGTCGGCGATCGCTTTGACCCCGAGCAGGCCCTTGGCGGGAATCGTCAGTTCGGCATCCGCCTCGAAGGGCCGCTGCACCGTCGAGGGCGGCGGCAGTCTAATATCGATCAATCCCAGTCTGTCAGCCGACTTTAGAATACGACCAGCCACGTCAAAAACGGAAGGTGAGTCCCGTGGCGATCATGTTCACGTCGTCGAAATTAAATCCGTATTCCAGGAAGCCTTCCCAGTTCTCGTTCAACACTACCGAAGCACCGACAACCATGTTCCACGGGTTGCGCGGGCCCTGGTCGGCCTCGAAACTGACGTTTCCCAGGGCCGGCAAATTCACCGAGCCGCGCGCGGTGTTCTCGGTGTCCCAGAAAGCGGCGCCGAGCCAGAGCCGGGTGGGCACGCTGCCGAATTCGCCGTTCCAGCCTGCGCGAGCGGAGCCGACGAAGGCGCGGAAGGTGTCGTCAAAGCCCATATCCGTCTGGGTGTAGTTGGCATCCAGCATCATGAAGAACTGCTTGTAGCCGCCAGCCAATGTCAAGCCGCCACCTCCAACGAAGCCATCCAGAACGGTCGGCAGACTGAAATCAATTTCGGCCGGAGGAAGGAGGCCAGGGCGCGGCACGGTAGCGTGCCCCACGCTGGTGGAGTCATTCTGCACGTAGCCGCCCAGCAGGTAGAGATTCAGGAAGGGAAATAACCAGACATCCGCCTTGAGCATGGCCGCGTTCACCTCGGAGTTAGAGCCCAAATCGATAAACCGGCTCGCGCTTGCCGGGGGTGCGCCGGCCAGACCAACGCGCACATCGGTAACGTCCACATCGCGGACCATGTAATTGTAGACCACCGAAATGCCGAAGGGCAGCGGCAGATCATAACCGCGCGCCAACGCTTCCTCCTTCATGTAGGGAAGAAAAGAGGACCAGCGCTCCTGCACCGGCTCATTCGTCGGGGCGGCGACGTCGATATCGGCTGGAGCATAATCAATCGCCCGGGCAGTGCAGGCCACCAGGGCAGCTCCAAGCGCCACGCCGCATCGAATGCGAAGGGTCAGGGCGAGCGGGAGCAATGGTGTTCGTCTCGCGGCCATTTCAGTTTTCTGTCACCGGCGTCGTTCCGACACGAAGGTGGATTGCGTAAGGATTGGCGATGCTCGGAAGCTCGGCAAGGGCGAAGAAGCCGAGAACGTCAGGACGCCAGTTGGTCCAGCCTTGGGATGGGAGCACCGCGCAGGATGCCGGCGCCATAACAGTCGATCTCGCCCCAACCGAGATTGTCCCTGACCATGAGGACGACGTTGGGCTTCTTGTCCCGGGCGGACGCTGTGGCTGCCATCCCAAGGGCGGCGATCAGGCTGATATCTCGTTTTTGGTATTTGAGGAACATGGTCTTTCGGGGTTGATGTTGGAGATCGTGAATTTTGAACAGAAGGAAGCGAA
>JAHEDC010000416.1 GCA_024641425.1 Verrucomicrobiales bacterium
GCAGCTCCGCAAGCCGCCCTTGAAAACGAAACCCGCCAGGCCCAGCAGGCCGCCGCCGAAGCCGCCGCCGAAGCCGCCGCCGACCTCGCGGAAGCCGCCGAAATGATGGACGCCTCGACCGAGGCCCTCGAAACCGGCGAGAACGCTCCCGAAGCCCAGCAAGCCGCCGTCGACGCCCTCGCCGCCGCCGAACAGAAAATCGAGGAGGAGATCGGTGCCCTCCAGGAAGCCGAAGCCGAACTCGCGGCCCTGAATGACCTCATGGAGAAGCTCAATCCGATCATCGAAAAGCAGCAGGACTTGCAGAGTGACACCAACCGCGAGAGCGCGGCCCCGGAACCGAACGCCCAGGCGAACGAGGCACTCGCGGAGCAACAGGGAGCGTTGCAGGAGGAAACCTCCGCCCTTGCCCAGGAAGCCGCCGAATCCTCCGTTCCCGAAGCCGCCGAGAATCTCTCCGATGCCGCCCAGGACGAGCAGGCTGCCCAGAGCGATCTTGCCCAGAACAATCCCGAGGCCGCCCAGCCCGACCAATCCGAGGCCCTCGCCGACCTGAATGCCGCCAAGGACGCCATCGAGGAGCGGATGAAGGAACTCGCCGAACAGCTCGGCGAGGCCCCGTCGGAGCCCGCCGCCGATTTCGCCGCCGCCCAGGCCGCGATCGCCATGGCCCAGGAACAGGTCGCCGAAGCCATGTCCCAGCTCGAATCCCCGGCCAGTCTCGCCGAGCAACTCGCCGACCGGCAGGAAGCGCTTTCCGAGAATATTGCCGAGCAGGCCCAGGCCGCCGCCCAAAGTCCCCAGTCCGCACCCCTCGCCGAGGCCCAGGCCGCCGCTTCCCAAGCCGCCGAGCAACTCGCGCAGGGCGACATGCAGGGAGCCGTTGCCGAGATGCAAAAAGCCCAGGAAGCCCTCGGCCAGGCCCAGGCCGAAGGGCAACCCCAGAGCCCCGCCGGGGAAGCCGCGCCTTCCGTCCCCGAGCTCGCCCAGGAACAAGCCGCCGTTCAAGCGCTCGCCGAACAGCTCGCCGCCGCGAACGCCGCCGCTGCCGCCACCGAACCCCTGGCCAGCGCCTCCGACGCCATCAGCCCCTTTTCTTCCGAGTCCCAGGGTGCCCTTCCCCCGTCCGCCCAGGCCGCCCTCGAAGCCGCTCAAAGCGCGCTCGCCGAAGCGGGAGCTGAAGCCGCCGCGAACAGCCCGCAACCCGCCCAAGCCAACGCGGAAGCCGCCCAGAACGCCCTCGCCGATGCCGCCGCCGCCTTGGCGCTCGCCGAAGCCGGTCTCAGCGCCCCCGCCATGGCTTCGGCCCAAAGCCCGTCCCAAGGCCAGGGCCAGACTCCCGGAAAGGGTCAGGGCCAAACTCCCGCCCAAGGTCAACAGCCCAGTCAAGCCCCGCCAAGCCCCGCCCCTAGCAACGGCAACCTCGGCAACCAAAGCGGCCCCACCGAAGGCACGGGCCCCCGTCAAGTCGCCACCGGCACCAGCGGCTTCATCGGACTTCCGAAACGCGAACGGGGCACCATTCGCCAGTCCTCCTCCGAATCCTACCCCGCCGAATACGGCGCCCAGATCGAACAATACCTCAAGAACCTCGCGGATCAGGCGAGTGGGGGAAAGTAACAGAGGTTAGGGAGAACAAGGAGCAAGGAAGTTAGAAGTGAGAAATGAGAAGTATGAAGAGGGAGGAAGGTCGGAAAGCAACTCCGCTCGCCCCCTGAAAACCCCTCCGTAGCTCGCCATTCCAATGTCGAGTTATTCCCATCCGCCAACACTCACGACTTACAAACCAAAAACGACCTCCGCCACCTCACCTCGGGCTAAAGGCCCTCCCTAGGTTTTCCCGCAACCGCAAATCTGGGCCCTGAAAGCGCGACCCAAAACCACCCCCCTCGACATTGGAATGGCGAGCTACGCAAATCAGCCAGCCTGAAAACTGAATCCTGAAAACTGAAACCTTCCCCATGCTCCGCCCGCTCCTCACGCTTGCCCTTCTCCCCACGCTCGCCCTCGCCGAACCCTCCGCCGGACGCCTTACCGATTCGGTGAAAATCGACCCGCGCACGGAACAGGTCATCAAGGGCACGCTGAAGTATCTTGCGGCCAATCAATCCGAAAACGGCGCCTGGCTCGGCATCGAGGGACAGGAGAAACAATACCCGATCGCCATGACCGCCTACACGCTCATGGCGATGCTCGCGGCAGGGCAACTCCCCGACGAGGGCGAATACGGAAAGAACGTCAGCGCCGGCCTCCGCTATCTCCTCGATTCCATCGACGACGACGGCCTCATCGGCGAACGCAATAGCGGCCAGTACATGTATTTCCACGGCGTCGCCACCATTGCCCTCGCTGAAATCTACGGTCAGACCCAATCGACGACCCTCCGCCCGAAACTGGAGAAACTCATCAAGGTCATCGTCAGCTCCCAGAACGACAAGGGCGGTTGGCGTTACAAGCCGTATGTCAGCGACGCCGACATCTCGGTCACCGTCCTCCAGGTTGTCGCCCTCCGCGCGGCCAAGAACGGCGGTCTGAAGGTGCCGCAGAAAACCATCGACAACGCCATCGAATACGTCCGTTCCTGCTACCATCAGGGCTCCGGCGGCTTCTCCTACCAACCGAACCAGGAGGACGGCTTCGCCCGCACCGCCGCCGCCGTCTACTCGCTTCAGGTCTGCGGCCAGTACGACGATCCCAAGGTCAAGACCGGTTCCGAATACCTCTTCAAGAAATTCAACGACAACGAGCGCTGGTTCACCTACGGCATGTTCTATGCCGCCCCCGCCCAATACATGATCGGCGGCAAAGTCTGGGAGGAATGGTATCCCAAATGCCGCGACCTCCTTGTCCCCAAGATCAAGGACGGCCCCGACGGTCAGATGTATTGGGAAACCGCCCAGGGCGGAGCCCCCGGCCCCCTCTACACCACCGCCGTCTACACCATGATCCTCGCCATGCCGAATCATTACGTGCCGTTGTATCAGCGTTAGTCTCGGCCTTTCTTTGGTGTGCAGGGATTTCCTCCGCTTTGGTTCGATGCGGGAGGAGGCCCGCTCACATCCCTCCGACATCCGCCGTCACCCAGCATCCAATCCAAAGTGGTGTGTCAACACCCCACTGAACGTTATTCCATCATGCGCTCTCACCTTCGCACCTTCCTCCTTCTTGCCTTCACCCTCCCCCACCTCGCCCAAGCCGAGCCCGGCGACACCGTTTACCAGCACGGCTATCTCACGAAGGAGGAATCGCTGAAAGCGATCGAGGTGCCCGAAGGCTACGCGCTCCAGCTTGTCCTCAGCGAACCCGACATCAAGGAACCCGTCGCCATCGCCTGGGACGGCAACGGAGCCCTCTACGTCGTCGAGATGCGCACCTACATGCAGGACATCGATGCCGGAGGCGAGCGGCAACCGACCAGCCGTATCTCCCGCCACGAGGACACCAACGGCGACGGCATCTACGACAAGCACAGCATCTTTATCGACAACCTCATGCTTCCCCGCATGGTGCTGCCGCTCGACGACCGCGTCATGGTTGGGATCACCGATACCCTCGATCTCTGGAATTACCGCGACACCGACCACGACGGCGTCGCCGACGAGAAGACGCTCGTCTACGAAGGTGGCGGTCGCGGCGGAAACATGGAGCACCAGCCGAGCGGCCTCATCTGGGGACGCGACAACTGGATCTACCTCACCTACGAAGCCGTGCGCTACCGTTTCACCGGCGAAAAATTCATTTCCGAGCGCCTTCCGAAAGGAGGGGGCCAATGGGGCCTCACCGAGGACGATGACGGGCGCCTTTTCTATTCAACCGCCGGGGGCGAGAATCCCGCCTTCTATTTTCAGCAGCCTCCGGCCTATGGAATGATCGACGTGGGCGGCCAGACCGAAAACGATTTCCAGCGCGTCTTCCCCCTTGCCGCCGTGCCCGACGTGCAGGGTGGTCGCGGCCGCGTCGGCCCGAACGGCGGGCTGGCCTCTTTCACCGGTTGCGCCGGCCAGAGCATCTATCGTGGCGACGCACTGCCCACCGACCTCTACGGCGACCTCATCATTCCCGAACCCGTCGGTCGCCTCGTGCGCCGGGCCAAGGTCGAGCACCGAGACGGCAAACTCGTTCTCAACAATGCCTATCCCGGCAGCGAGTTCCTCCGCAGCCGCGATGTGAATTTCCGTCCCCTCAATTCCGCCACCGGCCCCGATGGCGCGCTCTACATCGTCGACATGCACCGCGGTATCATCCAGCAGGGGAACTGGGTCGCCCCCGGCAGCTACCTCCGCCCCGTCGTCGAGAAGTGGGGACTCGACAAGAACATCGGGCGCGGTCGCATCTATCGCCTCGTTTACAAGGATCACCCGATCACCTCCGAGAAACCGGCGATGCTTGAAGAGACGACAGCCGCCCTCGTCGCCCATCTTGCCAGCCCGAACGGTTGGTGGCGCGACACCGCGCGGAAACTCCTCATCCTCCGCCCGGATGCCACCTCCGTCGTTCCCGCGCTCCACTCCCTCGCGCGCAACGGCAAGTCTCCCCTCGCCCGCGCCGAGGCCCTCTGGACGCTCGAAGGCATCGGCAAAGTCGATCCCGGCATCGTCGCCGACGCCCTCGGCGATACCGATCCGCACGTCCGCATGGCCGCCATCCGTGTCGCCGAACCGCTCATCCATTCCGGCGATTTGACCATCCTGACCAAAACACAATCCCTCGCAATGGAAAAGGATTCCGAAGCCGCCATCCAGATCCTCAACTCGCTCGCCGCCGCCGGTTCCGTCGATCCCGCCGTCGTCCGGGTTCAGGATGCGCTCCTGGCGGCCTACGCCGAGAACGACCTCGTGAAAGCCAATGCCGCGCAGCGCGAGGAGATGGCCGCCGAGCGCCAGCGCATCGCCCTCCAGCGCCTGCGCGACGCGAAATTCGCCGACTACATGGAGAAAGGCTCCGTCATTTACCAGCAGCTTTGTTTCACCTGCCACGGTCAGGACGGCAAAGGGATGCATATCCCCGATCAGGAAATCACCCTCGCCCCGAGCCTCGTCGGCTCGCCCCGGGTCCTTGGGGCGGGTGGCAGTCTCGCCCGGGTCATCCTCCACGGCATGGGCGGCCCGCTCGATGGCAAATCCTATCCGAACATCATGGTGCCCATGGTCGCGAACGGCGACGCCTGGGTCGCCTCCGTCGCCACCTATGTCCGCAATTCCTTCGGGAACAACGGTGGCTTCCTCGACGAAAGCTTCGTCACCACGACCCGCGAACGCGCGGGCAATCGCACCACGCCGTGGACGGAGGCCGAACTCGAGGCCCTCGAACCACCCGTTCTTCCGAACCGTTCGGAGTGGAAACTCACCGCCAGCCACGGCCAGCTCGACGTGCGGGAGGCGGTGGATGGAAACCGTGGCAGTCGCTGGGCCACCAACACACCGCAGGTCCCAGGCATGTGGTTCCAGATCGAACTGCCTTCGCAGGCGACGATCAATCGCATCATCCTCGATGCCGCCGGCTCCGACCGGGACTATCCGCGCGGCTACGAGGTCACGCTCTCAGACGACGGCAAGACCTGGAGCAAGCCTGTCGCCTCGGGCATCGGCGCCGGCGCCGTCACCGACATCATCTTCCCCGCCGAGACCGCCCGCTTCCTCCGCATTACCGACACCGGCCAGGTCAACGGCCTCTTCTGGTCCATCCACGAAGTTACCCTCTACGGCAAACCGGCCCCGTAGGGTCAAGCCCCTCTTTTCAATAGGCCGATTTCGGCGGAAAGAGCATGTGGTAGAACGTGCGGAAAAGGATCACGAAGTCGAGGCTCAGGCTCCAGTTTTCCAGATACGAGATATCGGCGATGATCCGCTGCTCGATGTGTCCCGCCCCCTCCGTGTTGCCACGGTAGCCGCGCACCTGGGCGAGTCCGGTGATCCCTGGCTTCACCAGCGAGCGCGTCTTGTAGTTCTGCAGGAGTTTGGCGAAATACT
>JAHEDC010000417.1 GCA_024641425.1 Verrucomicrobiales bacterium
CGTGGATTCTGAAAAGCTGGTGGTGCTTCTCTTCGACTACACCTGCGGCTCCTGCCGGACCACGCATCGCTACCTGCACCGCGCGGAGACGCGCTTCGGCCTCGATAATTACCTTGTCGTCGGCATACCGGTTCCCCTCAATCCGAAGTGCAATCCCGCGTTCACCGATGCCTCGCCCCAGCACGCCGATGCCTGCGAGCACGCCCGGCTTGCCCTCGCGCTCTGGCGCGTTGACCGGGAGGTCTTCCGGGAATGGGATCACTGGATGTTCGAGAGCGGAACGGCGAGCAGCGCCCCCAGCCCCGCCGAAGCCCTCGCAAAGGCCGAGTCCCTGGTCGATCCGGCCAAACTCAAGGAGTCGCTTGCCGATCCGTGGATCAAGGAGCAGCTCACGCGGAACATCGAGGTCTGGAAGGCGATGAAAGCGAAGGCGGGCCGGATGGCCATGCCGCAGATGATCCTGGGCGGCCGCCTCATTGTCGGCGCTCCCGACAGCGAGTTCCAGCTTTACGATCTCATGCGCGACGGACTGGAACTCACCCCGGTTGGCCAATGAGTAACGCGCAACCCAACCGACACATCGCGGGCGAGGCTGCGGAGGTCGCGGATGGAAGGGGGAAGTGCTTCCTCGTCGCGGGGCGGAAGATCGCCGTCTTCCATGTGGGCGCACGCTTTTTTGCACTCGACGACCGCTGTACCCACGCCGATGCCGCGATGTCCGACGGCTGGATCACCGGGAATTGCGTTGCCTGTCCGTGGCACGGAGCGGAATTCGATCTTGAGACAGGGGAGGCTCTCTCCCTTCCCGCCACGGGGACGCTCCGAACCTACCCGGTCTCCATCATCGAGGGGCGGATCACGATTACGGTCGAGGAAGAGGAAGGAACGGGCGCGCGGGACGAAATGGAGTGAACGATTCCGGTCCGGATCGGGTCGGAGACGCGCATGAAATGGATTCTCGCCGGGTCTTCGTTTCGCTTGCCCTTCCGGGCGGGGGCTCCCAGAACCAGAAAAATTCCTCCTCCGTCGAGTCGGGAGGCAGGTTCCCGCACTTAAAGTGACGCGCCCTTAGGTTGCCCGGGAGCGCTGTGATGAAAGGAGCGCAGCAGGGTTGATTCCGGCGTCTTACGGCAGCCGCCAACGCGGTGGTTTGGTTGCCGTGGCCTTGCGGCGATAGGGGTCAATCCTCGAACTGCGAAGCCAGCGCGGTGACGGTGGACTTGGCGTCCCCGTAGAGCATGCGGCAGTTGGGGCGGAAGAAGAGGGTGTTGACGAGGCCGGAGAAGCCGGCGCCCTGACCGCGCTTGAGAACGAAAACGGTGCGGGCCTCGTGGACGTTGATGATGGGCATGCCGTAGATGGGGCTGGTCGGATCGTCGGCGGCGGCGGGGTTCACGACGTCGTTGGCCCCGATGACGATGGCGACGTCGACGCTGGGCATGAGCGGATTCACGGCGTCCATCTCGCAGAGCTGCTCATAGGGGACGTCGGCCTCGGCGAGGAGAACGTTCATGTGACCGGGCATGCGTCCGGCCACGGGGTGGATGGCGTGCCGCACCTCGGCCCCGTTGCGTTCGAGGCACTCGGCGAGCTCCTTGACCGCATGCTGGGCCTGCGCCACGGCCATCCCGTAGCCGGGGACGAAAACGACGCTGGAGGCGGATTCGAGGACATAGTAGGCGTCTTCGACCGTGATGGCCTTCATTTCGCCTTCGACGACCTTGGTCGAGCCTCCGGCGGCGGCGCCGAAGCCGCCGAAGAGGACGTTGCCGAGGGTGCGGTTCATGGCCTTGCACATGATGACGCTGAGGATGACACCGCTGGCGCCGACGAGGCAGCCAGCGACGATGAGGACGTTGTTCAGGATGACGAAGCCGGCGGCGGAGGCGGCGAGACCGGAGAAGCTGTTGAGGAGGGCGATGACGACCGGCATGTCGCCGCCGCCGATGGGGATGGTGCCCATGACCCCGAGCAGGAGGGAGAAGGCGACGATGATGATGAAACAGGCGGGCGCGTAGGGGTGCTCGTGCGCCACGGTGAAGAAGACGCCGAGGCCGATGATGGCGGCCATGAAGAGGAAATTGACTAATTTCTGGCCCGGGAAAACCGTGGCCGAGCCGCCGATCTTTCCGGCGAGCTTCAGGTAGGCGATCATGCTCCCGGTAAAGGTGACGCCGCCGATGAGGACGGCGAGGATGATCGAGGCCGAGATGAAGCCGGCGTTCACGCCGTCGGGAAGATTCGCGGTGTAGACGCTCCAGCCCTTGGCCTGGATGTTCTGGTATTCACTCCAACCTACGAAGAGGCTGGCGAGCCCGCCGAAGCCGTTGAAGAGGGCGACGAGTTCGGGCATCCCGGTCATCTGCACCTTCTTCGCGGCGACCACTCCGATGAGTGTCCCGACGATGAGGCCCATGATAATCCACTGGTATTCGAGACCGCTTTTGAGAAGCGTGGCCACCACCGCGATGAGCATACCGACGGCGGAAAGCTGGTTCCCCTTCCGCGCGCTGTGGGCGGACCCGAGCATCTTGATCCCGAAAATGAAAAGGATCGAGGCGACGATGTAGCTGAGGTTGATGAGGAGTTCCATGGAGGAAGTTGATTCGGGATTTGTTGATTGGTTGATTCGGGAACCAAGTCAACGCATTCGGGATATTCGGGATGGCTACTTCGCTTTTTTCTTGAACATGGCGAGCATGCGGTCGGTGACCATGTAGCCGCCGACGACGTTGATGGTCGCGAGAACAAGGGCGGCGAGGGCCAGCCAGCGGCCGGCGTCGCCCTCGATGGAGCCGGAGCCGATGAGGGCGCCGACGATGGTGATGCCGGAGATGGCGTTCGAGCCGGACATGAGCGGCGTGTGCAACTGCGACGGCACCTTGGCGATCAGCTCGAAGCCGAGGAAGACGGCGAGGGTGAAGGTGAAGAGAAGTAGAATCAGTTCCATGAAAGTGAGAAGTTAGAACGATGAGGTTAGAAGCAGGAGCCGTTACTTCGGGGCGAATCTCTCGTGGACGATTTTTCCGCCGTGGGTGATGACGCAGCCTTTGAGGATCTCGTCGTCGAGGCTGAAATCGAAGGTCTTTTCCTTGGCGTTCCAGAAGTGCTCGAGGAAGTTGCTCATGTTGGCACCGAGCATCTGGCTGGCGTGGGTGGGGACCCGCCCCTCCAGGTTGGTGAGTCCGAGGATACGAACGCCGTTTTCGGTCACCGCTTCCTCGCCGGCGACGGTGCCGTCGACGTTCCCGCCGCTTTCGGCTGCGAGGTCGACGATGACGCTGCCGTAACGCATGCCGGCCACCATTTCGCGGGTGACAATGACCGGAGCCTTGCGACCGAAGAGCTTGGCCGTGGTGATGACAACGTCCGACTGGGCGCAGACCTTGGCCATCCCCTTGCGCTGGAGTTCGAGCTGCTCGGGGGTGAGTTCCTTCGCGTAGCCCTGATCGGTCTGGCCGGTCTCGCCGAGGTCAATCTTGACGAACTTCGCGCCGAGCGAGCGCACCTGCTCCTCGACGACGGGGCGGGTATCAAACGCCTCGACGCGGGCTCCGAGGCGCTTGGCGGTCGCGATGGCCTGCAATCCCGCGACGCCTACTCCGATGATGAAGAAACGGGCCGGCGAGAGCGTGCCGGCCGGGGTCATCATCATGGGCAGGATGCGGTTCATACGCGAGGCGGCGAGAATGACGGCCTCGTAGCCGGCGAGATTCGCCTGCGAGCTGAGGGCGTCCATCTTTTGGGCCAAGGTCGTGCGCGGGATCATCTCCAGGCTCACCGCCGTCACTTCGGCGGCGGCAAGGGCCTTGATCAGTTCGGAATCGTTGAAGGGATCCAGGAAACTGACGTGCATCGCGCCCTTCTTGAGTTGGCTCACTTCCGCAAGGGGCGGCTTGTTGACCCGGAGGACGAAATCGGCCGCACCGAGGGCTTCGCTGCGGTCCGTGGAAAGGGTGGCTCCGGCCTCGACATACTGGTTGTCGGGATGGTCGCTGCGAAGACCGAGACCGGTCTCAATCCGCACCTCGAAGCCGAGATCGACGAGTTTTTTCGCCGAATCCGGCGTGAGCGCCGCGCGGGTTTCGCGCGCGTCGTGTTCATGGGGCGAAAATACGATCATTCCTGAGGCTTCCGGGATTTCTAGAAAAGGGCGGCCAGATTAGGGGGGCGCACAACATTGTCCAACAATAAAATGGTGGCGGGACGATGCAATTTACTTGATAGTCAGCTTTTGCAAAATAATTCCCATGTTCCGCGTCCCATCCCTGCCGATTCTGCTGCTTCCCGTCTTCTCGCTTGCCTTCGCATCCTGCGCGGTCAGTGAGCCCGCGCCCGCTCCGATTGGGAACGGCGGGGGCGGCGCACGGATTCAACTTTCGAAGGCGGAGGCGAGCCAGATTGGCCGGAAAATCTGGCAGAACGAATGTGGCGGGACGGTCGAGGGGCTGACGAGTTGGAACAAGGGCGAGTATTTCGCCTCGCTGGGGATCGGGCACTTCATCTGGTATGTGAAGGGAAACGACGGGCCCTTCGAAGAGAGCTTCCCGCCGTTGCTGCGCTTCCTGCGCGACAAGGGCGTGAAGGTGCCGGGCTGGCTTTTGGAGACGCCCGACTGTCCCTGGCGGACGCGGGAGGAATTCGTGGCCGCGAGGGACACTCCCCGGATGCGCGAGCTGCGGGGCTTCCTCCAGGCGACCATTCCGGTGCAGACGGAATTCATTCTCCACCGCCTCCAACGGGCGCTCCCGACGATGCTGGCCAGCGTGCCGGCGGGCGAGCGGAGGCTGGTCGAGCAGCGCTTCTACGCCGTCGGGCAGACGCCGACCGGAGTCTACGCGCTGATGGATTACATCAATTTCAAGGGCGAGGGGACGAAGGCGAGCGAGCGTTACAAGGGACAGGGCTGGGGGATGCTCCAGGTGCTCCAGGAAATGCGCGGCAAGCCGACGGGAGCGGCCGCCTCGCGGGAATTCGCCGCCGCCGCCGACCGCGTGCTCACCCGCCGGGTCGCCAATGCGCCGAAAAACGAGTCGCAGTGGCTGCCAGGGTGGAAGAACCGGGCGCGGACGTATGTGCCGTGATCTATTTCTCCACCGGATGATTCGCCGCTTGAAAATTTTAAAAACTCGGGCATTGGTTTCCGTCCCATGGCAAGCGAAACGACTCTTATTCTCCTCAAGACGGATTGTGTGACGAAGAAACTCTGCGGCGAAGTGCTCAAGCGCTTCGAGGCAGAGGGATTTCAGATCCGCGGCTTGAAAATGATGACCCTCAGTGAGGACATCCTCCGCGAACATTACGCGCACATCGCGGATCGTCCGTTTTTCCCGGAAGTCGTCGCCTTCATGCAGGCCAGCCCGGTCGTCGCGCTGGCGCTCGCCGGTGACGATGCCGTGACCCGCGTTCGCGATCTTCTCGGCCCGACCGATTCGACGAAGGCGGACAAGGGCACGATCCGCGGCGATTTCGGCGAGGACATGATGAAGAACATCTGCCACGCCTCCGACGCCGTCGACGCCGCGGAAATCGAGCTGAAGCGATTTTTCGCGCCGGGCGAGGTTTTCGAATACTGAGCTTGCCGCTCAGGGTAACCGACCCCGGAAGGCGAGGTCCCCCGCGCCTTCGCTGGCGGGATCGGAAATCGCGTTCAGCGTTGTGCTGCCGTTGGCGTCGAGGGGGAGGGTGGTGAGGATGCGCCAGGTGATGAGGTCGCTTGAGGCTTCGATGAGGACGTTGCCGCCGGGACGTCCGCCGGTGAAATGGCCGCTGAGGGTGGCGAGGATTCCGCTGTCGACCGGCCCGGCGGGGGTAATGACGACAGTCGTGAGCATTGGATCGAGGATCTCCGGAGGAAGCGGGACGACGGTGGCGGTGAAGTCGTTGCCGTTCCCGCCCGTGTAGGAGTAGCGGAAGCGGTTCGGGCCGTCGGCGATTTCGAGGCCGTCGGTGATGGGCGTTCC
>JAHEDC010000418.1 GCA_024641425.1 Verrucomicrobiales bacterium
GCCTCGCAATACTGCGCCGGGCGGGTCGGATCGAGCTGCTTCGCGAGGTCGTACTCGGCGGCGAGGTTGCGGCCGATACCGGCCTCGTTGCCGAGCGACCAGACACAAACGGAAGGATGGTTCTTGTCGCGCTCGACGAGGGCCCGCATCCGCGCGACGTGCGCCGCCTTCCACTCCGGGCCGTCGGAAATGGGCTGGATGTTGCTTTGCCCGAAGCCGTGCGACTCGACGTTCGCCTCGTCGATGACGTAGAGCCCGTGGCGGTCGCAGAGCTCATACCACTCCGGATCGTTCGGATAGTGGCTGGTGCGGACGGTGTTGATGTTGTTCCGCTTCATGAGGACGATGTCCCGGATCATCGACTCGCGGCTCACGGTATGTCCGGTCACGGGGTCGTGCTCGTGGCGGTTCACGCCTTTCATGTAAACGTAGCGCCCGTTGACAAGCAGGACGCCGTCCTTGACCTCGACGCTGCGGAAGCCGACGTCGCAGGGAATGGCCTCGATGACAGTGCCGTCGTCTTTGGACAATGTGAGGACAAGACGGTAGAGGTTCGGGGATTCGGCGGACCATTTCGCGGGATCGGCGATCTTGGCGGACAGAACGGTCTCCCCTTCCCCGCCCGCGGCGATCTCGGAATCCGCGGAGCATTCCACCACGGTTTCCCTGCCGGAGACATCCGTGAGACGCGCGGAAACCTTCACGCCGGCGGCCGCTTTCCCGGCGTTGCGCACCTTCACCCTCGCCTTCAACTCGCCGTCCCTGTAGTCCCCGTCGAGCGGCGTCTCGATTTTGAAGTCGCGAATGGCGACGAGGGGCGACGATTCGAGAAAGACGTCGCGGAAGATCCCGCTGAGCCGCCAGAAGTCCTGGTCTTCCAGATACGACCCGTCGCACCAGCGGAAAACCTGGGCCGCAAGGACATTCTCGCCTTCGACAAGATACGGCCCGATATCGAAGACGGCAGGCGTCCGGCTATCCTGCGAGTAACCGACTTCCTTCCCGTTGATCCAAAGATGGAACGCCGATTCGACACCCGCGAAATGGACGAGGACCTGCCGCCCCTTCCACTCCGCCGGGACGGTGAACCGCGTCCGGTAGGAGCCGACCTCGTTTCCGTTCGGCCCCTCGATGCGCGGGGCCTTCGATTTGTCGAAGGGATAGGTCTGGTTGGTGTAAATGGGCCGGCCGTACCCCTGGCGCTGCCAATTCGAGGGAACGTCGATTTCCTTCCACGCCGCGTCGTCGAAATCGGCCTCGAAGAATCCCTCCGGACGCCCGGCGGGGTTCGGGGCGAAGTGGAATTTCCAGCGGCCGTTGAGAAGCCTAACGAACGGTGAGGTCTCGCGGGTTCCGATCGCGGCTCTCTCCGCGTCCGCGAAGCGGGAGAAAGTCGCCACCGGTTCCAGCATATTGCGGCCAATGACCGACGGATCCTCCCAGTCGTTCGCAGCGGCCGGGAAGGAAAGGAAGAGGGAAACCGCGGCTACGGCGAAGCCCGTGGCCGGAATACGGGGAGTTTTCATGGAAGACACGCAGTATGCCGGGAGGCGGCCTCCTATCCAAGCCCCAAAACAGGTTGCCGAAAAAAGGAACTCGACGCCGCGCGGGGGTCTGCCCCACACTCCGGTTTTCCGCCATGAGCAAGAGCAACGACTACAACGAACGCAGCCTGATCATCCACGAGCAATTGCGGGGCAAGATCGGGATTTTCAACAAGCTGAACATCACGAGCCGCGACGATCTTTCCATCGCCTACACTCCGGGAGTCGCCTATCCGTGCGAGGTCATCGCAAAGGACGCGAGCCGCGCGCGCGACCTGACCTTGAAGCACAACTCCGTAGCGGTCGTGAGTGACGGCTCGGCGGTGCTCGGTCTCGGGAACATTGGACCGCACGCGGCCATTCCGGTGATGGAGGGCAAGGCGATGCTCTTCAAGCAATTCGCGAACATCGACGCCTGGCCGCTCTGCCTCGACACGCAGGACGTGGAGGAGATTATCCTTACCATCCGCCGCATTGCCCCCGTGTTCGGCGGAATCAACCTCGAGGATTTCTCCGCCCCCCGTTGTTTCGAGATCGAGGCCCGACTGCAGGATCTCGGGATTCCCGTCTTCCACGACGACCAGCACGGCACCGCGATCGTCCTCCTCGCCGCGCTCATGAACGCTTCGAAGATCCTCGGCCGGGACTTGGCCGAGATGCGGGTCGTCCTCAACGGCGCGGGCGCGGCCGGCACCGCCATCGCGCGGCTGCTGCGCTGTGTCGGGCACGATCCGAACGTCTGCGTCCCCGTCTCCGACATCGTCGTCTGCGACACCAAGGGCGCAATCCATCGGGGCCGCGACGACCTGAATCCGAGCAAGCGGGAACTCCTCGGCTACACGAACCGGCAGAACCGCACGGGCTCGCTTCTTGAAGTCCTTGAGGGCGCCGACGTTTTCATCGGCGTGAGCAAGGGCAATCTCCTCGGGCCCGAAACGATCCGGAAGATGGCAACCGATCCGATCATCCTTGCCATGGCGAATCCGATCCCGGAAATCATGCCCGATGTCGCGCGCGAGGCGGGCGCGGCGATCGTGGGGACGGGACGCAGCGACTTCCCGAACCAGGTGAACAATGTTCTGGCCTTCCCCGGAATCTTCCGCGGTGCCCTCGATGCCGGGGCCACCGCGATCACGGAGAAAATGAAGATCGCCGCCGCCCGCGCGCTGGCGGATGCGGTCATCGATCCCGGCCCAGAGCTTATCCTTCCGGATCCGCTCGACGCCTCGGTCGCTCCCCGCGTCGCCGACGCGGTGGCCCGCGCGTGGCGCGAGGAGCACCCTTCCCGATAAGGAAACTTGCCGTTTGCAGGTTCCCGAATCTCTCTATAGTGCGGAAGTCGCCTTGAGAGGGATTTCGTTGATGATGATACGCTGCCAGTGGCTTGCCATCCCAGTTCTGCTCTCCGTCCTCGCTCTCCGGGGGGCGGCCCAGTCCCCCGCGCCTCCGACGACGGCGTTGGGAAACCCGATAGCGACCTCGAGCCCGGAGGCGCCAATCAGTCCGAGCGATCTCTACGCCCGCGCCTTCCTTGCCAATCACATGGCGGACGAATTCGCGGCGGAGGGGCATCTGGAAGACGCCATCGAGAAATACCGCCAGGCAAACGCCTTCTTTGGGACCGTGAAGGCGAAGTATCCCGAGTGGCGCACGGATATGGTGGAATTCCGCCTCCAATGGAACTCCAAGGCCCTGGACGAAACGGTGGCGAAGCTCAAGGAACGTTCGATGCCCGTCGCTCCGCGACCGATCGAGGAAATTCCGAGGGCAATCCCTGTGGAACTGCCGGCGCCAGCCGGTGTCGAAATGGTCTCGGCGACGAACAGGGAATCACCGGAGAACGCGGCGATTCCGAAAGCGGCCCCTTCCCCGCTCCCATCCGGGAAGCGAGGGGGAAGGAAACTGAAGATCCTAATCCTTGGTGATTCGATGGCGATTGGCGGATTCGGTGAGAAGCTCGATGCCCTTTTCCGGTCTGACTCCGGAGTGGCCTCCGTCCACACCTATATCGCCTGCGGCACGAATCCTCTCAGTTGGATGAAGCGCGCTCCCTACACGAGCGCCACGACCCGCTGCGGCTACTGGGCGATCGAGTCCATTCCCGGCCAGGAGAGGCCGCGGGAGGAAAAGGACGTCTACGGCATGACCCGCGGGCACCGCCCCGGCTCGCACTCCGTTCCGAAAATCGAGGATCTCGTCGCCCTTCACCAGCCCGACATCCTTATCATGCAGAATGGAAACAATTTCTTCAGCTCCTTCGCGGACGGGAAAACAATCGTCGAAAGCACGCATGGCCCGATGATTCGCACCCACGTCGCTCCCCTTGTCTCTTGGCTCGCGGCCAACGGCTCGTCGATCCGGAAATTCTATTGGATCTCCCCGCCCGAGGCCGGCAACGTCTCGCCGGAGATCCAGCAGTATGTTTTCGAGCGCATCGCCGACGAGGTGCGCGGCATTGGCACCATGATCGACAGCCGCACCTTCACCCGCTATCCCTACAAGGCG
Organism: Verrucomicrobiales bacterium; assembly: GCA_024641425.1. Taxonomy (GTDB): domain Bacteria; phylum Verrucomicrobiota; class Verrucomicrobiia; order Verrucomicrobiales; family DEV007; genus JAHEDC01. Next base: position 4,050 of record JAHEDC010000418.1, read on the forward strand.
ATGGGCTCGGACAAGGAGCACTTCTGGGGCAACGAATGCATCGCGTGGGGGGCCGACACGTTCTCCGCGATCGCGAACGATCTCTCCCGGTCCCTGATCTGGGATGCTCCCGTCCTCACCACACGGCAGCATCGCCCCCCCTACGAGCAACCGGTCCTCGCGGCGGCGACGCCGGAGAGTGTGTCCGTGCGGGCGAAACTCCTGTCGCGGACGCCGATTCCGCAGCCGGCCGACTTTGCGCCCTACGGAGAAAGGCTTGTCGCGTTCCTCTACAAGGTGAGCTCGGTGACGAAGGGCCAGTACGACGGGAAAGAGATTCTCGTCTTTCACCCAGCCTACATTCATCATGCGCGCGAAGACCTCTCCGGTTACCGCGTGGGCAAAACCTACCGGCTCGAACTCGTCCCCTTCACCGCCGACTCGGTGTGGGCGACCGTGGGTCAGGACGATACCGTGGGCGATCCGCTCATGACACCCTACATGCTGGCCACCGACGTTGCCCGCCACCCGAATCTTGCCGCCGCGGATTGCTGCGGTGGCGATTGACCGCTCCCCGGGAGACCCTCCATGCCGAACGCGTTCCCTATCATGCCCAAGCCCCCTCTCGCCGTCGGCCTCATCGCATTTTCCCTCGGTCTCGTCACCGGATGCGCTGCTCCGACGGCGGTTCCGAATCTTGGAATCTCGGCGTCGCCAAAAGTTCTCATGATCGGCGATTCCCTGACGGTAGGCCCTTTCGGCGATCGCATGGAAGCGTGGCTCATCCGCAGCTTCGGCGCCTCGAACACCGCGATCTACGCCTCCTGTGGCTCATCCCCCGAGCATTGGCTGGCAGCGGAAAAGACCTTCGTCACGCCCTGCGGCTATCGCGAGACGAAGAACGGCAAACGGATCCTGGAAAAGCACCGGAACGGACGGAAACCGCGAAAGGTTAGCACCCCTAAGATCGAAACCCTTCTCGCCCGTCATCGCCCCGAGATCGTTATCGTCCAGTTGGGTACCAACCACTTCGACAATCTCTCCAACGAAGGAAAGGATGCGATCCCCGGCCTCGCCCGCCACTATGACCAATTCGCCGCCGCTCTGCGAAAGAGAGGCAGTTCCGTTCGCCTCGTCGTCTGGATCGCCCCCCCCGATTCCTCGAAATTCCCCAAATGGATCCAGGAAACGGTGGAAGGTCTCATTTCCGGATTGGGCAAGCGCTACCAATTCGGGACCATTTACTCCCGGAAGTTCACGAGTTACAAGGTCGGGCGCACCGGCAGCGATGGCGTCCATTACGACGACGCGGCCGCCTATTCCTGGGCCAATGAAGTCATCGGACGTCTCGCCACCGGCTTCAAGAAGATCGGAGCGATGCGGTAGGGACGGGGGTATTTGTCATCGGGCATCGGGCATCGGGCATCGGGCGGCGGACGCGAGGCCGCCGGGTTTTCCTTTGCCAAAGGCGGGGTTTCGGGTTGGAGGGTGGGATTGAGTTGGAGCTCTTTGCGACCGTGGCACCCATTTTGATGCCTTCGTCTCCCTCCGGAGGTTTCCCTTGCACGGTTCGATGGCCATTCCAGAAAATCACTGGAAAGTATCATGTGGAAATCAGTTGGGCTGGCATGATGATCGTTTGGTCCGCTGGACTCATTTTTCTCGTGATCGGCTCCCGAATTCGGTTCTGGCATTACCCTCCTGCCGCGACCGAAGTCCTATATTCGGTGGTCTGGTCCGTCGCGCTTTTCCTTCTGCTGGCGTGGGTGGTCATGCTCGAGCTCGGCTTCTTTTCCATGGTTCTTCCGGGAATTTAATGAGTGGAGGGCGAAACGGACAGGTCCAGCTTCCCGCAGAAGAACAGGATTCGTGTGCGGTAGTTCTCGAAGCCCCGGAAGCCCCTGGCCACCGATTTGATC
>JAHEDC010000721.1 GCA_024641425.1 Verrucomicrobiales bacterium
TTCACCACGCTCACCATCGATTCCACCGACATGCCGGCCCGCGCCGTCCTCGACCACACCATCCCCGTCGCCCTCGCCCCCGACTCGCCCTTCGACTCGATCTACCAGGCCAAGGCGGTGCTGAAATACAAACCTTTCGGCCTCTCGCCCGCTCCGGGCGGAAAAACCAACATCGTCGCCATCGTCCGCGACGAAGCCGCCTGGCGGAGCAAGCTCGTCCACGTCCGCGAGCAGGACTGGGCCTTCTTCCGCGACAAGCCGGTCACCCCCGAGATTTGCTACGAGGTCGAACCCATCGACTACCAGTGGAATCGGGGGCGGATCGTGGGGGCCTCGCAGGAACCCTCGTAGTCCCCAATCGCTGCCAAAGCCACGCGATCAGGCCGCAATGGATGCAAGGAGCGCCTAGTTGCGCTCGACTCGGAAAAGAACGAGCGGTGCTCCCGGAACCGGATTATCGAAGGGTCCGTAGGTGAGAATGCCGTCGGTGAAATTGACGAGAGGATCCCCTCCGGTCGCGCTAATCGAATCGTTGATGTCCGCACCCCAGCCTCCCACACTCGGGTTCTGGGTCCAGAACAACGCGTAGGTCGCACTCTCGTTCGCCTGCCAGGACAGGGTGAACCGTTCGGTGCCTCCGTCGTAGAGGATATCCGTGATCCGGAAGGTCGAACTATCGACGAGGGAAGTGATCGAGAGGTTGTCGAGGGAGGAAACCCGCGCGTTTTCCCGGTTGTGGAAGGCGATGAAGTTCTGGGCGAAGGTGTCCGAATCAACGGTGGCCGTCGTTGTCGCCGTGTTAGCGGGATTCCCCGCTTCGGTCATCGTGAACGAAAGCATCCCGAGACCGTCGTCGATGATCTCGAAGTCGAATGTCATTCCCGCCGCCGCGTTGGCAAGGACGCCGGCGACGCCCTGGGTCACGGTGATCGTTGTGGCGTCACGGGTCAGGATCTGGAGGTCCTTGACCGCATCCGTCAGGGCGACATTGAACTCGATCCCGTTGGCCGTCTCGCCGTAATCCCCTGCGGGAAGCCCGTCGCTGCGGAGCACAACCTGCATGAAGTCGTCGGCAGTGCCAAAGGTCCACTGGCCGGCAATCCGGAGTCCGCCAACCACTTCGGGGTCGAACTCCCCGACCGTGATCAAGTAGCCGCGGCCCGTCATCGTCAGGTTGCCTCCCGCCTCGACAACCGAGGCCCCTCCCTGTGGTATTGTCAGGTTTGTCTTCCAGTCGACGACATTGAGCAAGCCATCATCGAAATCGTCGTTGATCGGCAATTTGCTGGCCGGCGGGACGCTTCCTCCATCGGCGGGATCGGAGCCGGCGAGGATCTCGATCGGGTCATCCCAGCCATCCATGTCCGTATCGGCGAGAAGCGGATTGGTGATGTACCCGTCGGCCCCGGAAACCACTTCCTCGCCGTCCAGGATGGTATCGCCATCGGTGTCCGGATTCAGCGGATCGGTCATCGCAATCACCTCGTCGCCATCGTCGAGGCCGTCCATGTCCGTATCCTTCAGCGTCGGGTTGGTGCGGTTGTTGTATTCGTCCGGATCGCTCACGCCGTCCATGTCGAAGTCGCCGAGTCCGAGCTTTGTCAAGTCACCCGGGAAGTACAATTCCTCATAGGCGTCGGGAATGCCGTCGCCATCGGTATCGTCGAATGGCACCGAGATCAGGAAGACGAGCGGACTACCGGCGGCCGAATCGCCGAGGGCAACGGTACCCGGAATGCCCGGCCCGCTGATTCCAAGATCGAGCCATTCGCCGCCGCCCCGTTCCCCGAACACGAAATCGAAGGGATAATAGCCGGGCGCCCCGATCGTGAACGGGGCCGTGGAGCTTCCGCAGCAGCTATTCTGCGCGATCATCGGCGAACCCGTCCCGGTGTCGATTGCCGTATAGGTCGTGTCATCTGCACCATGGTGGAGCATGTAGAGCCCTCCTCGCTCGAACAGAACATAGGCATTGGCGCGCACGGTGAAGTCGTCGCCTCCACCGGAGGGAAACGGGAGGTTTCGGGGCAAGGTTCCTCCGGGACCAAAGTCAAGGTACGGCTGGACGCTGGTTTCACTGGAAGTGGGTGCCGGAGCGCCCGATGTGTGCAGCGTGTAGTTGGCGAGCGCGTTGGTTTGGGAAACTCCACTGGCGGGGTAGAAATTCTGTTCCACATCCCAGCCGGTGCCCAGCCCCGGCGCGTATTCGACGTTCATCCCGAGGCTATGGATCGGGTCGAAACTGGGCTGAATCACTAGGATGTCCGGCTTGCTGCCGGGATCGGTCGGGTCGAACAGGTTGTCGATCTCGTATTTATCGAGCGAGAAGTCGCCGTCGGTATCCACGTTATTCGGGTTGGTCACGAATCCATTGGCGAGGCTGAGCTCGGCCCCGTCGGCGAGGCCGTCGTCATCACTGTCCGCATCGAGCGCTTTGGTTGGCCCGAAACCCGTCGGACTGCCGGAGGCGTTGTTGCCGGCCACCTCGTCCCCGTCTTCCAGACCGTCGCCATCGGTATCGGCCAGAAGGGGGTTGGTCTTGGTCTCATCGAACTCCCGGAAGTCGGAGAGCCCGTCCAAATCCGCATCGGCGACCCCGTCGCCGTTGAGCACCGTCAGGTCATTCCCGCCGGTGATGAAGCGCTCGTAGCCGTCGGGCAGGTTGTCGTTGTCCGAGTCCTCAACCTCGATAGGACTGGTTCCTGCGGCGAGCAATGCGATCTGGGCCGGGGTGAGCACGGAATCCCAGATCGCCAGATCGTCGAGGAGGCCGTTGAACCAGAGTTGCCCGGTCCCGCCGTTCGCGTTACCCTGGCGCCCGCCGATGATGAGATTGCCACTCCCATTCGGGCTCGGCTTCGCGGTCGGCGCGCTGTCAGCCGCGCCGTTGAGGTAGATCGTGCCCAGATCGGCGACCCCGTCGTAAACAAAGGTCGCATGCACCCAGTCGGTGGCGTTGAGCAGGGTATTCGCGTAATGATCATTGCTCCAGTGCGCCTGATGAAGGCGGCCGTTGTTTCGCAATCCGTTGTGGATACCTTGGGTCCACTGACCAATGAAAAAGCGATCTCCGGAGAGGGAAACCGCATCGGGCTTGACCCAGGCCGACATGGTGTAGCTCTTGTTCGCGAGGGCCGCGTTGTCCCGGTTCCCGAGAAGCGTGGGAACGTCGAAGGAGGTTACGTTGAGGATACCATTGGTGAAACGTGCGGCCCCCGAAGGAGTCGCACCGCCGGGCGCACCGACCTCGCCGAAGGTGACCGAATTCACGACGGTGCCATTGTAGTTATTGCCGCTGCTGTCGGTCGCGATGGGTGCTCCGCTCGCTTCATCGAAGGTGAAATAGAGCAACGGCGCGGGCAATTGGCCGAAGGCTGAGGTCGCCGTCGCGGAAAGGACGGCAGCGAGGCATGTAAGGGACGTCAATCGAACTCTGGCATGGGGGTTCATGGCATTTCGGGATAGGGGTTGTCGGTGGGGGCCTCTCGCGGCAGGCCTCTCATTGATTCATCGATGCATGACAGGAACGGAAGTCCGCAGGCAGGGGAAATCAGCAATCAATTGGGCGATTAACCCCGTACTCCCCTCAAAGATTACCAAGGTTGCCGGGACGAAGTAAATTCCTTTTTCCGCAAACCTCTTCCCATGACGGCTGGAAAGGAACGAGGCGACGCGACGTGGCGACCGGATCCCGGACGCGGCGGTGCTTTCCTCGAAGTCCCTCCCGCCAGGGGTGTAATGGACGCGGTCGCCCGGGATCCGTTCGGGAAAGCCGTCGTTGTCGAAATCGTCCTGCGCGCGCAGCTTCCATTTGTCGACGCGGGGCTGAAGCGGGGCTAGCAGGCCGTTGACAACAACGTCGTTCTGGAATCCTCCGGTTTCATGACGACGCGTAGCGTCGGCTCCGGAGCCCTTCGTGGTCCCCGGTCGGATTTCGCTCTTCCGTCCCTCAGCTCAAGCCGTCCTTTGACTTTCCCCACAACTGGCTAGGCTATGGGCATCCATGTCCAAGCCCGAGGACAATCGCCTCCGCGTTTCCGGAAAGCATTTCCGGCAGGGATCCGGTAAAATCGCCCTGAAGGGGGTGACCTACGGGCCGTTCGAGAAACGCCCCGATGGACTGGGTCTTCCGCCGGACGCGCAGGCGCGCACTGATCTCGACCGCATCGCTGCCCTCGGAGCGAATGTCCTCCGGCTCTATGAACCGCCGGACGCGGTCTTCCTCGACCACTGCCATGAACGGAAACTGCGCGTCTTCATCTCGATCCCGTGGACGGATCATGTCGACTTCCTCCACGAGCGGCGGCAGCGCGACGCGGCCTTCCGGGCGGTGCGGGAGACGGTCGGGAGACTTCGGGGCCATCCCGCCGTTTGCGGTTACTTCGTCGGCAATGAGATCCAGGCCACGCTCGTGCGCTGGCTGGGCGCGCGGAAGGTGGTGCTTCTGCTCGAGCACCTCATCGACGAGGGCCGCAAGGCGGACCCGGAGGTGCTATTCGCCTACGCGAACTATCCCTCGACCGAATACCTGAATCCCCGGAACGCCGACTTCCTTGCCTTCAATATCTACCTGGAAGACCCGGCGGATTACGCCCGTTATTTCGCGCGCCTCCAGAATCTCGCCGGCGACCGCCCGCTTGTCATCGCCGAGTTCGGTTGCGATTCCAAATCCCACGGCGAGGCCAAACAGGCGGAAATGCTCGACTGGCAGCTGCGCGAGACCTTCACCGGCGGCGGCGCGGGCTCGGTTTTCTTCGCCTTTACCGACGCCTGGTTCCGGGGCGGACAATGGGTCGAGGGCTGGGACTTCGGACTCGTCCGGCGCGACCGATCCCCCAAGCTCGCCTACGAGACGCTGTCGCGGAAACTCCCCCCGATTTGGCAGCCCGCCGATGCGGTCCGCTTGCCCCGGCTCCCGAAGATCAGCGTCATCGTCTGCACCTATAACGGCGAAAAGACGCTGCGCCCGTGCCTCCAGTCGCTGAAGCGGCTGAACTACCACGACTACGAGATCCTTGTCGTCGACGACGGCTCGTCGGACCAAACGCCCCAGATCGCGCGCGAATTTCCCGACGTGCGCTATTTCCGGCAGCTCCACGAAGGGCTCGGCGCGGCACGCAACTACGGGGCACGGGAGTCGACCGGGGAATTTCTCGCCTATACCGACGACGACTGCGAGGCCGACGAGGACTGGCTCCTCTTCCTCGCCCACGCCTTTCTCGTTTCCGGCTTCGACGCGGCGGGCGGTCCGAACATCCCCCCACCCGCCACGGGCCTCACCCAGGCCTGCGTGACCGCCGCCCCGGGCTCGCCGACCCATGTCCTCATCGGCGACCGCGCCGCCGAACATCTGCCCGGTTGCAATCTCGCCGTCTCCCGCGCCGCCTTCGACCGGGTGGGAGGTTTCGGCGAGGAATACCGTGCGGCCGGCGATGATGTCGATTTCTGCTGGCGGCTGATCGAGCAGGGACTTGAGATCGGCTTCGTGCCCGGCGCCTTCGTCTGGCACCGGCGCCGCGCCCGCGTCCTGGCGTATCTCCGGCAGCAGATCGGCTATGGACGCGCCGAGGCCCTACTCATGGGGCGCCACGCGAACCGTTTCGGCCGCCTCGGCGGGGCGCGCTGGCGCGGCGTCGTCTACCAGTCGAACCAGCCCCACGCCGTCGAGCGGCTTCCGCGCATCTATCAGGGTGTCTTCGGCTACGCCCCCTTCCAGACCATCTACGCCGAGCCTTTGCCCGAATTGTTCAACCTCGCGACGAGTTTTCCCTGGATGGCGGCCATCGCCCTTCTCGGCACGGCGGGCCTCTTCCTCCACGGCACCTGGATCATTGCCGCCCTCATGCTTGCCTGCACCCTTTCCTTCACGCTTCGCGACTCGCTTCGCCGGCGCGTCGAACCCGCCCACGCGGGCCTTGGCGCGCGGCTCCTGCTCGCAGTCCTCTGCACCGCGCAGCCGCTCCTCCGGGGCTCGGCGCGCTTCCTCGGCAGCCTCCGCAGCGGGGTCGCACCCCGGGGACCGCTCTTCGGGGGCAAGGTCGCCAATATGCCGAAATTCGGCTTCTGGAAAAGGGTCGGCCACCTCGCTCTCTGGAGTACGCGCGGTTTCGATCGTGACATCGTCCTCGAACGCACGGCGCGCGCCCTCCGCCCGCTCGGCTGGCCCTTCCAGCTCGACAACGGCTGGCGCGACTGGGATCTCGAAGTCCGCAACAGCCGCTGGTGGGCCGTGCGCATGACGAGCGTCACCGAGTTCCACGGCGGCGAGAACTGCCTTACTCGCGTCCGCTTCTCCACCAAGGCCTCCGGCACCGACGTGGTCGTCACCGTCGCCGTCGCCGCCGCCTTCATCGCCCTGCTCATCCTTCTGCCCGACCCGCTGCACCGCCTCTGGATCATCGGGGGCTACTTCCTCTGGTGGGTCTTCCTCGAAGTCCGCCACCGCCAGCTCGTCGAGACCCTCGGGCGCATCGTCGCCCACGTCGCGCACGACATCGGCTTCGACCGCGTCTCCAGCGACGACGCTCCCCTCGCGCCCCCCCGCAAGCCCAAGCCGGAGCACGGCGAGATTCCTCCTCCATGAGCCTCCGCACCGACGATTTCGACTACGCCCTCCCCGAGGAACTCATCGCCTCCCGCCCGCTCGCCCGCCGCGACGCCTCGCGGATGATGATCGTCAACCGCGCCGAGGGCACGATTACCCACGGACATTTCACCGACTTCCCGACCTTCCTCCGCGACGGCGACCTCGTCGCGTTGAACAACACCCGCGTCGTCCCCTCCCGCTTCTTTTCCGACGACGGGAAAATCGAGATCGTCCGCCTCGACGGCGCGGGCCCGCTGGTCTGGAAATGCCTCGTCCGTCCCGGCAAAAAGATGCGTCTTGGCGCGACGACCACCCTCGGCGGCGCGACCGCCGAAGTGACCGGCATCCTCGAAGGCGGCGAACGGATCATTCGCTTCGACCGCGAGATCGACATCGAGAAACTCGGCCACCTCGCCCTTCCGCATTATATGAAACGCGAGGACGAGGACGCCGACCGCGAGCGCTACCAGACCGTCTACGCCCGCGAGGACGGCGCCATCGCCGCCCCCACCGCCGGCCTTCACTTCACCCCCGAAATCCTCGCCGCCCTCCCCCACACCTTCATCACCCTGCACGTCGGCGTCGGCACCTTCGCCCCGGTCAAGGCCGACCTCGTCACCGAGCACCGCATGCATTCGGAACGCTTCGCCGTTTCCCCCGATGCGGCCGAGGCTCTGAACGCCGCCGCCCGCATCGTCGCCGTCGGCACCACCGTCACCCGCGTCCTCGAGCACCTCCACGCCACCCACGGGCGCATCGTTCCCGGCGCGGGCGAGACCGACATCTTCCTCTATCCTCCCCGCGAGCTACAGGCCATCGGCGCCCTCCTGACCAACTTCCATTTGCCCAAAAGCACCCTCCTCATGCTCGTCAGCGCCTTCGCCGGTTCCGACCTCGTCCGCGAGGCCTACCGGCAGGCCGTTTCGGAAAAATATCGCTTTTTTAGTTATGGGGACTGCATGTTGGTTTTATGACGGCTAGGGCCGCACCCGAAAGAGGCATCAATTTTGCGGCGCGCCAGGCAATCTTGAAAAACTATTCTCTGTTTCCTCCGTTCGGGCGAACCTCCTCGGATGCCGTCGGCGCTCAGCCAAGACCCCTCCAGGGTCTCACCCGCTTCACGCTCACCGTTTCTCCATGAAGACAGTTCCGCTCTCCGGCCTTGTCGCGCTCCTCGCGGCCCTCGCGTCTGCGCCCTGCCCGGCCGCCACGCTTCTGGTGACCGGCTTTTTGGAGGGCGACGGTACACTTGGGCCAGAACCTGGCGACACGATGGATTACTACAAGTTCGAGGTAATCACTCCGGGGACGGTGAGTATCGAGGCCCTACGCAATGGGGGATTGTTCCTTTTGGCGGCGTTCATCGGGGTGGAAGACGAGTTCGGTTTCATCGGAAACCCCTATCGTCTGGATACCGGCATTCCTTGTACTACCCCGAATTGCGCCGGCGACCCTACCGTCTTCCTGGAACGTTTCCTCCCGGCAGGGGCGTATGTTTTCGTCGCCACCGCCGGCGGGCGCAGTTCCTACGACGTCTTTGACGGCTATGTGGCCGTGAATCCCGAGGGCGGCGGCTTCATCCAGGGACAGTATCAGTACACCATCACCGGAGACGTGCGTGGGCTGGAGTACTGGGACGGGCACCTCGATAGGACGTTCACCGTGACGCAAATCCCGGAACCCTCGGTCGCCGCGCTCGCGGCCGTCGCGCTCACGCTGATGTGCCGACGGTGAAGCGCGAAGGAAGCCCGTTGCGGAGAAATATCGCTTTTTTAGTTACGGAGACTGCATGTTGGTTCTATGATGGGTGGCACGCGAGCTGCTTCGGTTTCTCGCTCCAACGATTCCCGTCTCCATGCCCAAAGCCCCCAAAAAAACCCTCAAGCCCCTGCTCGACACCTACGACGCCGGAGACTTCTTCGACGAAATGTTCACCGGGAAGGACGGGAAGGTGCGACCGCATTACAAGACCCTCGCCACGCGCCTCAAGCGCATGACCCAGAAGGAGTTCAAGGAGAAGGAGGCCACCGCCTCGCTCTCCTTCCTCAAGCAGGGCGTCACCTTTACGGTCTACGGCGACGACGAGGGCACCGAGCGCATTTTCCCCTTCGACCTCCTCCCGCGCGTCATCCCGGCGAAGGAATGGGAACTCCTCGAGCGCGGGCTGACCCAGCGCATCCGGGCGCTGAACCTCTTCCTCAAGGACATCTATAACGAGCAGAAGATCGTGAAGGACGGGGTCATCCCGATCAGCTACATCCTTTCGGCGGCCCATTTCCGGCGCGAGTTCGTCAATATCAAGGTGCCTCGGGACATCTACGTCCACATCTGCGGTACCGACCTCATCCGCGACCGCGACGGCAACTACATCGTCCTCGAGGACAATGCCCGGACGCCTTCCGGCGCCTCCTACGTGCTGGAGAACCGGCAGGCGATGCGCCGCGCCTTTCCGAACCTCTTCCAGGAAGCCGGCGTCCGTCCGGTCGAGCCCTACGGCCAACACCTCCTCCAGACCTTGCGTTACTCGGCGCCGCCCGGCATCGACAATCCGACCGTCGTCCTCCTCACGCCCGGCGTCTACAACAGCGCCTACTTCGAGCATTGCTTCCTCGCCCGCCAGATGGGCATCGAGATCGTCGAGGGCCGCGATCTCGTCGTGCGCGACTTCCACGTCTACATGCGCACGACCAAGGGCCTCGTCCCGGTGCACGTCATCTATCGGCGGATCGACGACGACTTCCTCGATCCCATCGTCTTCCGCAAGGACTCCGTGCTCGGCGTCCCCGGCCTCATCAACGCCTACCGCGCGGGCAACGTGAGCCTCGCCAACTGTGTCGGCACCGGCGTGGCCGACGACAAGGTCATCTACTACTTCGTCCCGAAGATGATCAAATACTACCTCGGCGAGGAACCGATCCTCGGCAACGTCCCGACCTACCTCGCCAACGAGCCCGACGACCTCAAATACATCCTCGAGCACTTGCCCGAGCTCGTCGTGAAAGCCGCGAACGAATCCGGCGGCTACGGCATGCTCATGGGCCCAAGCGCCAGCAAGGAGGAAATCGCGGAGTTCGCGGTCAAGATCAAGGAGAACCCGCGGAACTTCATCGCCCAGCCCGTCGTCAGCCTCTCCCGCCATCCCACGATGTGCGACGACGTCCTCGAAGGACGGCACATCGACCTCCGACCCTACATCCTTTACTCCGACACCGTCCGCATCATTCCCGGCGGCCTCACCCGCGTCGCCCTGCGCAAGGGCTCGCTCGTCGTCAATTCCTCCCAGGGCGGCGGCAGCAAGGACACCTGGGTCCTCTACGGCGACGAATAGCCGCATCAATCAATCCCCAATTCCGAATCAACGACCCATGCTTTCCCGAGTCGCCGATAGCCTTTACTGGATGGCCCGTTCCATCGAGCGCGCCGAGAACCTCGCCCGCATCATCGATGTCAACCTCCAGCTCCTCCTCGACGTGCAGGGCGCGGACCGGGAGAACCTCGACCGCTACTGGATGCCCCTCGTCATCAGCACCGGCGACGAGGAACTCTTCCTCAAGCTCTACGACAGCGCGACCATGCAGACGGTCACGGAATTCCTTTCCACGAATCCCGAGAACCCGAGCTGCATCCGGAAATGCGTCGCCCGCGCCCGCGAGAACGCCCGCATGGTGCGCGACCAGATTTCCGACGAGGTCTGGGAAAGCCTCAACAGCCTCCACCTCTTCCTCCGCTCGAGCGAGGCCGACCGCCTCCGCCGGAATTCGCCCTCCGACTTCTTCGAACGCGTCCTCCATGGCTCCTATCTCCTTCAGGGCCTCATCGACTGCACCGTGCCGCGCATTGAAAACTGGGAATTCATCCGTCTCGGGAAATTCCTCGAGCGGGCGGACAAGACGACGCGGGTGCTCGACATCCTCTCGCTCTCCGACGAATCCGAGGGCATCCAGTCGCTCCAGAGCACGGCCATCCTCCGCTCCTGCAGCGGCTATCACCCTTACCGCCGCATCTACGGCAGCGTCCCGGAGGCGAGCAAGATCGTCGACTTCCTTCTCTTCTCGAACGACTTTCCCCGCTCCGCCGCCTTCTGCATCCGCAAAGTCAACGACTCCCTCCACCGCATCACCGGTGTGGCCGCGAACTACTACTCGAACGATGCCGAGCGCCTTGGCGGTCGCCTCGTCGCCGACTTGAATTTCGGCTCCACCAGCGAGGTCTTCCAGACCGGCCTCCACCCCTACCTCGACACCCTCCAGGGCCGCTTCAACGAGATTGGCAACGGCATCTTCAACGCCTTCATCCACTATCTCGACCCCGTGACCGACGACGAGGCCGCCATGCAGCAGCAGTAGGAAATGGGAAGTAAGAAGTAAAAACGATGAAGTAGATCCCGCGGGTTAGGCACCTTCCCCTCTTCTCACTTCTCACTTCTTCATTCTTACTTTCGATGCGCCTCCAGGTCACCCACCGCACGTCGTACACCTATGGTGCCCCCGTTACCGATAGTTACAATGAGCTGCGCATTCATCCGATCTCGGATGACCCGCAGCGCGTCCTCGTCTTCGAACTCGCGGTCCTCCCCGAGGTGAAGTTCCGCACCTACCGCGACTTCTACCTCAACTTCGTCCATTTCTTCGAAATTCACGAGAACCACACCCGTCTTGTCATCGAGGGCCGCTCCGTCCTCGAAACCCAGAACCCCTTCGCCATGGCGGGTTCCCTCGGGGGAGTCAGCTTCGCCGGTCTTGCACCGTGCGCCTCCCGGGAGGATTGCTGGGATTTCCTCGGGGCGAGCAAATACGTCGCGCTCACACCCGAACTCTGGAGGCTCGCCCTCGACCTCCGCGCCGAGAGCAACGATGTTCTCGATACGGTCGAAACCATCATGCGCTGGATTTTCCGCGAGTTCACCTACGCCACCGACGCGACCACGGTCAAGACCCACATGCTCGATGCCCTCGCCATGAGAAAGGGGGTCTGCCAGGACTTCGCCCACGTCATGCTCGGGCTCTGCCGCTCCCTCGGCATTCCCACCCGTTACGTCAGCGGGTACCTCTTCGACGGCGGAAACCATGCCCTCCGCGGCGACCACGCCTCCCACGCCTGGTGCGAGATTTACCTCCCGGAACTCGGCTGGTTCGGCTTCGACCCCACCAATAACCAGCTCGCCGACGACCGCTACATCAAGGTCGCGGTCGGGCGTGACTACGACGATGTCGCCCCCATCAAAGGAGGTATCAGCGGGGGCGGCAAGAACCCCGCGAAACTCGAAGTCGCCGTCCGCGTCGAACGCCTCGATCCTCCCCCCCCGACCCAAGCCTGAGCTCCACGCCCCTCGGCATCCCTCCTCTCAGTCCGTCTGGCGACGCGCCACGCTTTTCGCCCGCGCTTCGGCGAAAAACTGCTTCAAGAGATAAAGCGACTCATCGCCGCGCACGCCACTCGTAAGTTCGCAGCGGTGGTTCAGGTTCTCGGTCTGGAGGAGATTGATGAAGCCGCCCGCCGCCCCGCCCTTTTCGTCCCGGCAACCAAAGATGACCCGCCGGATCCGGCAGTGCACGATCGCCCCGGCGCACATCGGGCAGGGTTCCTTCGTCACGTAGAGGTCGCATTCGTTCAGCCGCCAGTCCCCCAGCGCGCTCTCCGCCTGTGTCAGGGCAAGCATCTCGGCGTGGGCGGTGGCGTCCTTCAGTTGCTCCACCTGGTTGAAGGCGCGCCCGATGATGTGCCCTTCATTCACGATGACGGCACCGACCGGCACCTCCTCCGCCCGGTAAGCACGCTGGGCCTGCCGCAAGGCCTCGCCCATGAAATACTGGTCGCTCTGGAGGTCGATGATGGGGGCGTCAAAACTCGGGTCATTCATGAACCCCTCCCATACCGCAACTCCCACGCGAATCAATGATCGTTGATTCTTCGATGGGTGGATTCGTTCATTCGGGAAGAATGCCGAGCACAGGCTCCCACCCAATCACCCAATCAACAAATCATCCAATCAACCAACCCACCCTTGCACTCTGCGGGGCGGGGAACATAATGCCCACCGGATGACTGATTACAACCAGCGAATCATCGCGCCTTCCCTCCTCGCCGCCGACTGGCGGATCGTCGGCGACGAATGCCGCCGCGCCCTCGACGCCGGGGCCGACTGGCTGCACCTCGATGTCATGGACGGGCACTTCGTCGACAATATCTCCTTCGGTCCGCAGTACATCCGCGCCGTGCGCGACGCCGTTCCGGACGCCTACCTCGACACACACCTCATGATCACGCGGCCGGATCATTTCCTCGACCGCTTCCTCGAGACCGGAGTGGACAACATCACCGTCCATGTCGAGTCCGACCACGAGGTCGCCGAAACGCTGGGCCGCATCCGCGAGGCCGGGGTCGGCGTCGGGCTCACCCTGAATCCCTCGACGCCCGTCGAGAAGGTCGCTCCCTTCCTCGACCTGATCGACCTTCTCCTCGTCATGACCGTCGTCCCCGGTTTCGGCGGGCAGGCCTTCATGGAAACGGAGACGATGCCCAAGGTCGCGCAACTCGCCCAATGGCGGGCCGAACGCGGTCTCGCCTTCCATATCGAAGTCGACGGCGGCATCGACGCCCGAACCGCCCCCATCGCCGCCTCCCACGGAGCCAACGTCATGGTCGCGGGCACCTCCGCCTTCCGCGCGCCCGACATGGCCGCCGCCATCGCCGCCCTTCGCCAGGACTGACCGGGCATGGCCGACTCCAAAGGAGAGAAGAAGCCGAACAAGCCCCGCAAGCCGGTCGCCGCCTGCTACTGCGCCGACTTCCTCGCCGGCGACATGCGGCACATCTACCGGCAGATCACCGGGATGATCCGCTTCCAGCCGCACGTCATCGCGCGAAAACGCCGCAACGCCGACACCTTTCCCTTCCACAAGAAGTGGGTCACCGTCCTCCCGGTGCCGAAATGGCGCTTCCTTCGCCGCTTCTGGCACCAGACGCTGCATCGGCGCCCCGTCCCGATGTCCGTCCTCGAGGTGCGCGACGCCCTCTACGCTTTCCAGCGCCACGACGCGCAAGTGCTCCACGTCTACTTCGGCAACATCGCCGTCCAGCTCCTGCCCCTCCTCCGCGTCCTTCCCTGGCCCTTCGTCGTCTCCTTCCACGGGGCCGACGCCGGCGTCGATACCGAGCGCCCCGCCTACCGCGAGCAACTCCGCGAGGTCTTCGCCCGCGCTACCCTCATCATGGCGCGCTCCGAGTCCCTTCTCGCCCGCCTCGCCGAACTCGGCTGTCCGCCGGAAAAACTCCGCCTGAACCGCACCGGCATCCCCTTCGAGGAAGTGCCGTATCGCAAGCGCACCCCTCCCGCCGAGGGCCGCTGGCGCTTCTTCCAGGCCTGTCGTCTCGTCGAGAAAAAGGGCCTGCCCTCCGCGCTGGAAGCCTTCGCCCGCGTCCGCGAAAAATACCCGCTCGCCGAGTTCACCATCGCCGGCGACGGGCCCTTGCGCGAAAGCCTCGACGCCCAATGCCAGCGCCTCGGGATCACCGGAGCCGTTCACTTCCCCGGCTTCCTCGACATGGCCGGACTCGTCCGCGAGATGCACGCCGCCCACGTCTTCCTTCACCCCAGCGAGACGCCCCCCGACGGCAATCGCGAGGGCGTTCCCAACGCCATGCTCGAAGCCATGGCCACCGGCCTCCCCATTGTCGCCACCACCCACGGCGGCATCCCCGAAGTCATTACCGACGGCGAGAACGGCCTTCTCGCCGGCGAACGCGATCCCGATGGTCTCACGGCCAAGATCCTCGCCCTCCTCGACTCCCCCGCGCTTTACGAGCAGCTTTCCGAAGCCGCCTACCAGACCGTCCTCACCCGCTTCAGCGCCCGCGCCCAGATCGATATCCTCGAAGGCTACTACCAGGAAGCGGTCGACGCTCCGAAGAGCGGAGTCAGGTCTTGATTCCCCGCGTTTTCAGAAGGCGCTCCAGGGCGACCGGATCCTGTCGGAGATCGAGGAGGGCTACCACAGCAAGCCTTGCCCCAAGCACGGAATAGTAGCGGCCGAACGCGCGTTGCCTTCCAATCAACGCCCGTCGAATCCTTACCGAAGCGCCTACACCGGAACCCATTTCAGGAAAGAGTCGGAGCAATTCAAGCGTGGCACCGATCATTTCGGGACTTGCAAGGGCGGGATCTGCCTTCAGATAGTCCTCGGAAGCGCCCGATGTCCAAACGATGTCCGAGATCATATCCCGGAGGCCCGTTCCCTCGTCTTCAAATGCTCCCACGAAACACCACCATCGGGATTCGCGATGAAGTCATCGAGCCGCTCCTCCAAGATCTGGATGGCCCGGCTCGTCAGTTCCGGAATTCCGCCTCCCCGGGCCGCTCGGGTTGCGAGCTCAGCCGCAAGGACGAGCTGTTCCTGTGGATCAAGCAATGCAAGCTCGGGGTATCTCTCGGCGATCATAGCTCTGCGATAATTCCGGGAGTGGGATCGCGCAACCCGCACCACACCCCCAACTGAAAGGACAGCGATAGCACAGGAGCACAGAAGGACAGGTTAACGATTGCAAATACTGGCGTGACGACAATCGCTTCGAGAACCTGAATTATCAGGATTGTCGTAAAAAACCGTTGCCAGCCCAGTGTGCTGGCCTATCGTCGGCTACGATCCGTCGTTCAGGACCCGTCGTTTCCAGCAAGCATGCAACCGATTCCATCGCTCCGCGCCATGAAAACCGTCGTTCTTTCCGCCGCCCTCGCCCTGTTGTTCCCCCTCGCCGCCTGGAGCCAGGACGGTGCGGACGACCTCGCCAAGAAGCTGTCGAATCCGGTGGCCAACCTCATCAGCCTTCCTATCCAGAACAACTATGATTTCGGGATCGGCGAGAACGACGGCTGGATGTCGAGGACCAACGTGCAGCCGGTTATTCCCTTCAGCCTGAGTGAGGACTGGAATCTCATCTCCCGCACCATCTTCCCGCTCGTCTATCAGGAGGATGTCTTCGGAGCGGGCAGCAGCGATTTCGGCCTCGGCGATACCACGCAGAGCTTCTTCCTCTCGCCCACGGCGAGTGATCCGATCTGGGGCATCGGCCCGGTCTTCCTCCTTCCCACCGCCACCGAGGATTTCTTCGGCTCCGAGAAATGGGGCGCGGGCCCCACCGCCGTCGTCCTCAAGCAGGACAAGGGCTGGACCGTCGGCGCGCTCGTCAATCATATTTGGTCGTTTGCCGGAGAGGACTCGCGGGATGACGTGAATGCCACCTTTCTCCAACCCTTCGTCTCCTACACGACCAAGAAGGCGACGAGCCTGACCCTCAATACAGAGGCCAGTTACGATTGGGAACACGAGCAATGGACTGTTCCGATCAATCTGATCGCAGCCCAGGTGCTCAAGATCGGCGACCAACCAATCCAACTCGGACTTGGTGCCCGCTACTATGCCGAGGGGGCCGACGGAGGCCCGGAGTGGGGCATCCGCGCCCAACTCACTTTCCTTTTCCCGAAATAGCGGGAGGCGTCTTCGGGGCGCGGGCGGGGTTTGCGTGACAATGCGTGTTTTTCATGGTTTTTTCTCGACTATGACGCCGCAAAGCGTCAAGAATCGGGAAGATGGGACACGGATTCTCGGAGTATGAATGCAATATCTTGCCGCCTGATGGCCGCCTGCCGAGGGAAACCTCTCCCGGAACAATATGGGAAATCGCGCGCACGTACCTCTGTTCCGTTTCCTCCTCCCGGGCCGCTAATCTCCGGCACCAGGTCCACGAAGGTCGAAAGGCATCGCCCGCTTCCTTGGCTGCATCGCCATCTTCCCGGTCATCGAGCGCGTTTCCGCCCTCCGGCACTTCCAATTCCATCCGAAACAAAACCATGAAGACACCCGTCACCGCCATCATTCTGGCCGCCCTCGGCCTGCCATGCCTCCCTCTCACCGCGGAGGAAAGCGTCTCGACCGACATCGGCACCCTCAGCAAAGAGAAGTCCGAGAAATCGCAGGGCAAGCGACCTTATTCGCCCTATGCGGATCGCAATTTCCCCTCGCGTCCGTTCTTCGGCGACACCCATTTGCACACCGCGTTCTCGATGGATGCCGGTGCCTTCGGCTGTCGGCTCAATCCGCGCGATGCCTATCGCTTCGCCCGCGGCGAGCAGGTCACCGCCTCCGGTGGCCAACCGGCGAAGCTCTCGCGTCCCCTCGATTTTCTCGTCGTGGCGGATCACTCGGACAACATGGGCTTCTTCCCGGACCTTTTCGCGGGCAAGCCCGAAGTCCTTGCCCAACCAATGGGCCGGAAGTGGTATGACATGATCCAGTCCGGCGAGGGCGCCGACGCGGCCCTCGACATCATCGGCCAGTTTTCGCAGGGAACCTTCCCCAAGGAACTGATGTATGTCCCCGGCACCCGTTCCTACAAGGGCGCGTGGCAGGAGACCATCGCGGCGGCGGAGGCCTACAATGATCCGGGCCGCTTCACCGCCTTTATCGGCTACGAGTGGACCGCGCTCGACAAGGGGAACAACCTCCACCGCAACGTCATCTTCCGCGACAATGGCGACAAGGCCAGCCAGGTCGAGCCCTTCACCTGCTACCCGCCCATGGGCAGCATCAACCCCATCGACCTCTGGAAATGGATGGACGCCTACGAGAAAAAGACCGGCGGCAGCGTGCTCGCGATCGCCCACAACGGAAATCTGAGCAACGGCACCATGTTCCCCATCGTCGAGGCCTTCGGCAAGGCGATCGACCGCGACTACGCCGAGGGGCGCGCGAAATGGGAGCGGCTCTACGAGGCCACCCAGACGAAGGGCGATGGCGAAGCCCATCCCTTCCTCTCCCCGAACGACGAGTTCGCCGACTTCGAAACCTGGGACAAGGGGAACCTCGACGGAAGCGAACCCAAGGCGGACGCCATGCTCGAATTCGAATATGCCCGCTCGGCCCTGAAGAACGGCCTCAAGCTCGAGGCGAAGCTCGGAGTCAACCCCTACAAGTTCGGTCTCATCGGGAGCAGCGACGCCCACACCGGCCTCGCCGCGCTGGAGGAGGAGAACTTCTTCGGCAAGACGACCCCGCAGGAGCCGAGCCCGGAGCGGATGCACGCGACGTTCATGGACAATCCCAAGACCGGCGTCACCATCATGGACTGGGAAGTCGGCTCTTCCGGTTATGCCGCCGTCTGGGCCCAGGAAAACACGCGCGAATCGATCTGGGACGCGATGCAGCGCAAGGAAACCTACGCCACGACCGGCCCCCGCATGATGGTGCGCTTCTTCGGCGGTTGGGATTTCACGCCGGCCGACGCGCAAACCCGCAACCCCGCCTTCGCCGGCTATACCA
Source organism: Verrucomicrobiales bacterium (assembly GCA_024641425.1). Taxonomy (GTDB): domain Bacteria; phylum Verrucomicrobiota; class Verrucomicrobiia; order Verrucomicrobiales; family DEV007; genus JAHEDC01. Next base: position 17,902 of record JAHEDC010000721.1, read on the forward strand.
AGGGCGTCCCCATGGGCGGTGACCTCGACGCCGCGCCCGCCGGCAAATCGCCCACCTTCCTCGTCGCCGCGCTCCGGGATCCGATCGGGGCCAACCTCGACCGCATCCAGATCATCAAGGGTTGGCTGGACGCGAAAGGCGACGTGCAGGAGAAAGTCCATGACATCGTCTGGGGCGGCGATCGCAAGCCGGACGCCGCCGGGAAACTTCCGTCCGTCGGCAGCACCGTCGATATCGCGAACGCCACCTGGACCAACACGATCGGGGCCCCGGAACTCATCACCGTCTGGAGCGATCCGGACTTTGACGCCACCCAGAAAGCCTTCTACTACGCCCGCGTCCTTGAGATCCCCACTCCCCGCTGGACCGCCTACGACGCGCAACGCTTCGGCGTGAAGCCTCTCGAGGGCACCCGCATGACCATCACCGAACGCGCCTACACCTCGCCCATCTGGTACTCGCCCGCCAAATGATAATCCCGCCGAATCTCAGAATATTCGCCCTTTAAAACCCTGATAACCCAACCCTGATAGCCATGAAATACATCGGACTTGATCTATGCCTCGGAATGCTCGCGGTAGCCGCCCTGGCTCTCGCTTCCACTTCCGAAGCGCAGGAAACCACCGGCACGCCAGGTTCGCCCAGCGCCACCACCACCATCGATGGCAAACAACTCCCCGCGCCCGATCCGCCCTTCGGCGGAACGATTGCGAAGGACGCCTTGCAATCCAAATACTGGTGGGCTCCGCGCGTCGTGCCACCCAAGGAAGCCCCCAATATTCTGCTCATCATCACCGATGACGCCGGTTTCGGCGTCCCGAGCACCTTCGGCGGTGTCATTCCCACGCCGGCGATGGACCGTGTGGCGAATAGGGGGCTGCGCTACAACAACATCCACTCGACCGCGCTCTGCTCGCCGACCCGCGCCGCGCTCATCACCGGGCGCAACCACCATTCCGTGGGCTTCGGTGTCATTTCCGAGCAGGCCACCGGTTTCCCGGGCTACAACAGCATCATCGAAAAGGACAAGGCAACCATTGGTCGCATACTCCTCGACAATGGCTACGCGACGTCGTGGTTCGGGAAGGATCACAACACGCCGACCTACGAGGCCAGCGATGTGGGGCCCTTCGACCGCTGGCCGACCGGTTTGGGCTTCGAGTATTTCTATGGCTTTGTCGGTGGCGACGCCAACCAGTGGCAGCCGAACCTCTTCCGCAACACGACGCAGATCTATCCCTTCGAGGGCAAGCCCGGTTGGAACCTGGTGACCGGCATGGCCGACGACGCCATCGAGCACCTGAACAAACTCAACCAGATCCAGCCGGACAAGCCGTTCTTCGTCAAATACGCGCCCGGAGCCACCCACGCTCCGCACCATCCCACCGAGGAATGGGTGAAGAAGATCCACGACATGCACCTCTTCGACGGGGGCTGGAACAAACTGCAGGAACAGATCTTCGAGAACCAGAAGAAACTCGGCGTCATTCCGCAGGATACGGTCTTGTCTCCCTGGCCAACGGAAGTTCTCAAGAAATGGGACGACTGCACGCCCGAGGAACAGAAACTCTTCATCAAGCAGGTCGAGATCTTCGCCGCCTACGCCGCCTACAGCGACCACGAAATCGGTCGGGTCATCCAGACCATCGAGGACATGGGCAAGCTCGACAACACCCTCATCATCTACATCAACGGCGACAACGGCACGAGCGCCGAGGGCGGACCGCTGGGCACGCCGAACGAGGTCGCGTTCTTCAACGGCGTGAACATGATGCCCGTCGAGACGCAGATGAAGTGGTACGACGTCTGGGGCACGGAGCAGACCTACAACCACATGTCGGCCGGCTGGTCATGGGCTTTTGACGCACCGTTCAGTTGGTTCAAGCAGAACGCCTCGCGCCTCGGTGGCGTGCGGCAGAACATGGCCATCTCCTGGCCCGCGCGCATCAAGGACCAGGGTGGCCTTCGCGAGCAGTTCTGCCATGTCATCGACATTGTGCCGACCATTCTCGAGGCCACGGGCATTCCCGCGCCTGAAATGGTGGATGGCATCAGGCAGGCACCGATCGAGGGCACGAGCCTCGCCTACACCTTCGACGCGAAGAATGCCAACGCCCCGTCGGAGCATAAGACCCAGTATTTCGAGATGATGGGCCAGTGGGCGATCTACAACGAGGGGTGGTTGCTCAGCACCAAGGTGAACCGTGCGCCGTGGGAAGCCTTCGGTGCCGCCAACCCCGACCCGCTCAACAACCAGGTGCTGGAGCTTTACGACCTCAACAACGATTTCTCCCAGACCCGGGATCTCGCCGCCGGAAACCCGGATCGTGTCAAATGGATGAAAGAGCTTTTCATCAAGGAAGCGGAGGCCTTCCAGGTCTTCCCGATGGACGCTTCGGTGGCCGCGCGACTCGTCGCCCCGCGCCCGAACATTACTGCCGGACGCACCGAATTTGTCTACACCCTGCCGATGACAGGTTTGCCACAGGGAGATTCGCCGTCCCTCCTCAACAGCTCCTACACGATCACGGCGGAAATCGACGTGGCGGACGGGGGCGCGGAAGGCATGATCCTGACCTCGGGCGGACGCTTCGGCGGCTACGGCTTTTATCTTCTCAAGGGCAAACCCGTGTTTCTCTGGAATATGATCGATTTGCAGCGCCTCAAGTGGGAAGGCACCGACGCCCTCGCGCCCGGTAAGCACACCGTGGAGTTCGATTTCAAGTATGACGGTCTCGGCGCCGGAACGCTTGCCTTCAACAGCATGAGCGGTCTCGCCCGCCCCGGCACCGGCGTCCTCAAGGTGGACGGGAAGGAAGTCGCCACTCAAAAGATGGAGAAGACGATGCCGATGATGCTGCAATGGGACGAGGCTTTCGACATCGGCTCCGACACTCTCACGGGAGTCAACGACGCGGACTACAAGCCGCCCTTCACCCTCACCGCGAAGCTCGACAAGCTGACGATCAACGTGGACCGCCCGCAGCTTTCGCCCAAAGACATCGAGACCCTCGAAGAAGCGATGAAGAAAGCGGCGGCCGGAACCGAGTAGGTCGTAGGTGAGCGCGGGCAGCCCACACAGCATGATCGGGTACACGGGATCCACGATTGGGAGATTGATGAACCGATGAGAGATGCGTCTTCCACCTTCGCGATGCTGTTGTGCGCGGGCGTCCTCGGCTTCGTCGCGCCAGTGCGCTCTCAATCCCAGGGGAACACCGCTTCCCTGGGAGCGCGACCATTCCGAACCAGGCCCAGTTTCATGGCGCCTCTGGCGGAGACGCTCAAGCTGAACGGCTACGCGACCGCACAGTTCGCAAAGTGTCACGAGGTCCCGGTCTGGGGAACCAGCCCGGTTGGGCCCTTTGACTCCTGGCCTGCGGGCGGTGGTGGATTCGAATAGTTCTACGGCTTCATCGGCAGCGAGGCCAAACAGTGGGATCCGACTCTGTTCGAGCGCACCAATTCGGTCGAGGTCAAGAAGACCCCGGAGAAAGGCTATCCCCTCGTCGATGACATGACGCAGAAGGCGATCAAGTGGATCGGGCAACAGCAGATGCTAACTCCGGACAAACCGCGCTTACTCTATTTCGCCCCGGGCGCCACGCATGCCCCCACCATGGTTTGGGCATGCAGGGGTTGCGGACGCCGAAAACGCTCAAGCAATTCGATCATCAAACGCGCGGGTTTTCTCGAGAGGGAACAGCCCGCGACTTCACGAGCAAAAACGAATTAGACTAGCTAAACCCAAGAATAGAAGATAGAAATCCAACAGTCCTTTCCAAACCATATTTCACCGGCAGAATCGCCCAAGGTGCAAATCGAACAGAAGTAAACCCGTCACGACAATGCCCAGGAGAACTCCCATCAACCGATTCGCGGCGCTGGCGCTGGTGGGTGCCGCAATGTGCGGCCCCGCTGCCGCCCAAGTGCCGGATATTGAGACCACAACGGCCATCGGCGAGGAGGCGTTCATCTACGGGTTTCCACTCGTGATGAACTACATGGTCTTCCACGATTCGTTCCTCGACCCAAACGCCAAGGGCTACAAGGGGCCGTTGAACCAGATCCTCAACGAGGCCCGCGTCTACACGCCGGACGACCGCACCGTGCAGACGCCCAACAGCGACACGCCCTACTCGATGCTCGGAGCCGACCTGCGCGCCGAGCCGCTGGTGATCTGCGTGCCGAATATCGACGAAGGACGTTATTTCAGCGTCCAGATGGTGGACATGTACACCCACAACTACGGCTACCTCGGCACCCGCAGCACAGGCAATGGCGGCGGTTGTCACTTGGTTGTGGGTCCAGATTGGCAGGGTGAGAAACCCGCCGGAGTGGACAAGGTGTTCCACTGCGAGTCGCCCTTTTCGTTTCTCATTTTCCGCACCCAGCTCTTCAACGCCGCTGACATTGAGAACGTGAAGCGAATCCAGGCCGGCTACAAGGCAATGCCTCTTTCAGCGTTCCTGGAAAAACCCGCACCCCCCGCCGCGCCGGAAATCAAATGGCCGCCCGCGCCGCCTCAGGAGATTTTCGGCTCCGGCTTCCCGGCGATGCTCGATTTCCTTCTCGGGTTTCTGCCCCCCGTGGGTCTCGCCGAGTGGGAGAAGCCGATGCGCGAGCGCTTCGCCAGCGTCGGCATCGGACCGGACAAGACGGTCGCGGTGAAGGATCTCTCGCCCGAACTGAAATCGGCCTTCGGCGATGGTCTGAAGGCCGGACTGGCCAGGATCGATCAGAAAGTGGACACGATTGGCAAGGACGTCAATGGCTGGCGCATCGGCTCGGCCGCGGGTTCGCGTGCGTTCTACAACCGCGATTTCCTGCTGCGCGCCGCCGGCTCCCGTGCCGGCATCTATGGCAACGACTATCAGGAGGCCACCTATCCCTTCGCCAAACTGGACTTCAACGGCCATCCGCTGGACGGCAGCAAGCACAAGTACCAGATGACCTTCAAGGCCGACGAATTTCCGCCCGCCAACGCCTTCTGGTCGATCACCATGTATGACGCGAGCAGCCAGTTCCTCGTCGCCAACCCGATCCAGCGCTATCTGATCAACTCGCCGATGTTGTCGGGTCTCAAAAAGAACGCCGACGGCTCCCTGACGATCCACGTACAGCGCGATTCACCTGGCAAGGACAGGGAGTCCAACTGGCTACCCGCGCCCGACGGACCGATCTTCATGGTCATGCGCATCTACTGGCCGAAAA
>JAHEDC010000419.1:0-4645 GCA_024641425.1 Verrucomicrobiales bacterium
GCCCAGGACCCCGATTCCGCTCTCTCCTTCGCGATCACCGGAAACTCCAACCCCGCGCTCTTCTCCGCGGCTTCCATCAGCGGCACGAATCCGAAGTATCTCATCCTCGACTACGCCCCCGCCGCTGCCGGCAGCAGTCTCCTTACCGTCCGCGCCACGGACACGGACGGACTCCTCACCGAAACCTCGTTCACCGTCACGGTCTCGAACTTTGCCCCCTCCCTCGCGAATCAACTCCTCAGCGTTTCAGAAAACAGCCCCCCCGGCACCCTCGTCGGAACCCTTGGCGCGAGCGACCCCGACGGCGATTCCGTAGAATTCATCATCCTTTCGGGAAACGCCGACGGCCTCTTTTCGATCGATCGTTCGACCGGAGTGATCCGCGTTTCGGGCGGCGGAACACTCGACTTCGAGACCACTTCCTCCCGCACCCTCGTTATCGCCGTCACCGATGCAGCTCATCCCGCGTTCACCTCTACGGGAACGGCTCTGATCAACGTTCTTGACGTGAACGAGCAGCCGGAGATCCGGAATTCCTTCCTCACCGTTACCGAAGGAACCGCCCCCGGCACCGTGGTCGCCACCCTCACCGCGACCGATCCCGATGGACGACCTCTCGCCTTCGCCATCACCGGGGGCAACACTTCGGGAGCCTTCGCCCTCGATCCTACGGATGGCTTTCTCACCGTTTCCAATCCCTCCGCCCTCAATCTGAATACCAATCCGCAATTTGTTCTCGCCGTCCGCGTCCTTGACGACGGCACGCCCGCTCTCGCCGACACCGCCGAAGTCCGTGTTACGGTAGCCCGTACCCTTGTTGCGGAGCGGGCACCGACCCGGGCCCTTGTTCCCACCTCGAACGCCTTCGATTCCGCGTGGCGAGCCCTCGGCTTCAACGACTCTTCCTGGAGCACCGGCATCACCGGAGTCGGCTACGACACCGATCCCGACTATGGCTCGCTGATCGGCCTTGACGTCGAAACCGCCATGAGCGGACTCAACGGAAGTGTCTACGTCCGCATCCCTTTCACCTCCAGCGGCGGCGCGGCCGGGCTCGGCACCCTGACTCTCGGCATGAAGTACGACGACGGCTTCGTCGCCTATCTCAACGGGCAGGAACTCGCCCGCGCCAATGCCCCCGCCACGCTCGCGTGGAATTCCACCGCCTCGGCCGGGCACAACGACGACGACGCGCAGGTCATCGAGTATTTCGACGCCTCGAATCGCCTCGGTTCCCTCGCGACCGGTTCGAATGTGCTCGCGATCCAAGGACTGAATACGAGTATTACCAGTTCCGACCTCCTCGTTCTCCCGCAGCTCACCGTTTCCGCCACCGGAAGTCCCACCCTCCCCGCGCCGCCGCAAGTCACCGTTTCCCCCGCTACCGCCATCACCGGCACCTCGGCCCTGCTCCACGGCGCGCTGGCGCAAAGCGGCGGGGTGAATCCAACCCTGACTTTCGTCTGGGGAAGCCGGGACGGCGGGGACGATCCTCTCCGCTGGGAACACGCGGCCTCCCTCGGCGTCCAGGCGCCAGGTTCCTTCGCCTTCACTGCCTCCGGCCTTTCAGCTGGCCGCACCGTCTTCTTCAACCTCATCGCCAGCCACTCCGGCGGCACGGTGGCCGCTGCCGCGGCGGAGTCGTTTGTCACTTCGTTGGGCGATCCCGTCATCCTCCTTCCCGAGGGCGCGAATGCCTTCGGCTTCGTGCCCGTGAATGCGTCCGCCCTCGACAGTCAGTGGCGCGAACGCGGATTCAACACCGCAGGCTGGCGCTTCGGCCCCTTCGCCGCAGGTTACGAGGACGGAAACGGCTATCAGGCCCTCCTCAGCCCGCAGCTCGATTTCCGCACCTCGATGTTGAACACGAACGCCACCATCTATCTCCGCGCTCCGTTCACGCCGATCAATCCGCAGTCCATCGGTCGCCTTGTCCTTCGCATGAAATACGACGACGGCTTCGTCGCCTACCTCAACGGCATCGAGGTCGCCCGCCGCAATGCGTTCGACGGGCCCCAAGGATGGAACTCCTCCGCCAGCTCCCTCCACGACGACGCCGAAGCCATCGTCTTCGAGGACATCGACATCAGCGGTTTCGCGGGCCTCCTCGCCACTGGCGAGAACATCCTCGCCATCCACGGACTGAACGACAATGTGGCCAGTTCCGACATGCTCATCTCGCCCTCCCTGCTCGGCTACGTCGTCGAGGACACTGGCCCCGCAGCCCTCTACAACACCTGGGCCACGGTGACGCACGCTCTTTCCGGCGCGGACGCGCTTCTCACGGCGGATCCGAACCGGAACGGGCGAAACAACCTCCTCGAATACAGCACCGACAGTGATCCCCGCCTTAGGAACGACTCCCGCGCCAACCCCACCGCTACCGTTTCCGGCAACCGCCTCCACCTCGCCTACCACCGACGCACCGACGCCGTCTCCCGTGGCCTCACCTACCGCGTCGAAGTCTTCGCCGCCGGCGTCTGGCAGTCCGGCGTCATCGAGGCCACCGAAAGCATCGTCGCCGATCCCAACGGAACCACCGAAACCGTCACCGTCCGCCTCGCCAACACCGATCCGTCGACCGTTCCCCTGACCTTAGCGCGCATCGCCGTCGACTACCAGCCCTAGCGTCGTATCGGCATCGCGGCCCCCGACTCCTCCCGCCACGCGTGGAGCCGCGCCTTCATCCGCTCGGCAACGTCCGGCATCGTCGTCGCGAGGTTTTTTTCCTCCGACAGATCCTTGCTCAGATCGTAGAGCTCGACCGAGCCATCGTCGAAGTTCTCGATCAGTTTGAAATCGCCCTCGCGCATCGCCGAGCCCAACCGGTTCCCGCCGTGGAAGGCATAGTTCGGGTAATGCCAGAACAATGCCTCGCGCTTCAGCGTTCCTCCGCCCTTCAGCAGTTCGAGCAGACTCTCGCCGTCCAGCGGCGTCGCCGGATCGGGCTCCGCGCCGGCGCACTCAAGAATGGTCGGAAACAGATCCGTGCTCATCACCGGCACCTCCGTAACCTCGCCCTTCCCCACCTTCCCCGGCCAACGGACGATCATCGGCACCCGGATCCCACCTTCATAGAGATACCCTTTCGACTCCCGCAGCGGCCGGTTGTCCCCCACCCCGTCGAAGGCCCCGTTGTCGGAGGTGAAGACGACCAGCGTCTCCTCCGTGATTCCCAGTGCATCCACCGCGTCGAGCACCCGCCCCACCGCCGCGTCCATCGCCTCGATCATGGCCGGATACCGCGCGTCGTTGTATCCCTTTAGCGGGCGGTCGCGGTACTTCCCAAGCAAGGGCTCTGGAGCCTCCATCGGCCAATGCACGGTGTAAGTCCAGAGCGCCGCGAAAAACGGGCGCTTCTCCTCCACCTTCTGCCGCATGAACCCGATCGTTTCATCCGCGAGCCGATCCGGCAGATACTCGCCGGCTTTCCGGTCCGGGAGGAAATCGATGCCGTAGGGATCGAAGAACGTCGGCGGCCCGCCGAACGAGCAGCCCCCGAGATTCACCTCGAAGCCCTGCGCCAGCGGCCCGAATTGCGACTCCTTCCCCTTGTAGAGATGCCACTTCCCGAAGAAGCCCGTCGCGTATCCGGCTGCCTTCAGGTGCTCGGCAATTGTGACGTGTTCCAACGGTAGATGATCCAGCATCGGAGCGGGGAGCAATGGCGCCTTCTCCGGAGTGAAGCGATCCTGGTGTGGCAAATGGTTTGTTAAATGCAAACGGGCCGGCGACTGACCGGTCAGGATCGCCGCCCGCGTCGGCGAACACACCGGAGCCGCCGCGTAGGCCGAGGTGAAGCGCATCCCCTGCGCGGCCAGCGCGTCGATCCGCGGTGTGTGCAGATGCTCGTTCCCTTGGCAATGGAGATCCATCCACCCGAGGTCATCGATCATGATGAGGAGAATATTTGGTTTCTCCGCAGCCGGCATTGTGCTGGAAAGCGCGGCCAGAACGGAACAACAAGCGAGAAGGTGGCGATTCATCCCGCGAGCTTACGCGAAAAGCTTCGACCGGGACAAGCCTCAACGCGCCAGCACGCGCTTCTCCTCCGAACCATCCAACCGCTTCCACTCTCCTTCAACCAATCCGAGATCCGCGAGCGCCAGCCCGCCGATCCGCACCCGGATCAACCGGAGCGTCGGGAACCCCACCGCCGCCGTCATCCGCCGCACCTGCCGGTTCTTCCCCTCGGTCAGGGTCAGCGCGATCCACGAGGTGGGAATCGCCTTCCGCTCGCGGATCGGCGGCACCCGCGCCGGATGCCCCGGCTCCACCTCCAGCCGCTTCGCCCCGCAGGGCAACGTCCGGAATTCCTTCAAAACCACTCCACCCCGCAACGCCGCCAGCGCCGCCGCATCCACCGCCCCCTCCACCTGCGCGTGATACGTCCGCGGATGCCCGTGTTTCGGCTGCAACAGTATCCCATTCCACCGCGCTTCGTCGCTCAGCAGCAACAAGCCTTCCGAATCCGCATCCAGCCGCCCGATCGGATACACCTCCGGCGGAAACCCGAACTCCGCCAGCGTCCGGTGCGACGGATGTTCCCTCGTGAACTGCGAAAGCACCCCGTAGGGCTTGTGGAAGGCAATGAGCATGTCCCTCCAACTATGCCCCGTCCGTAATCGCAGAATGGTAGCGGGTG
>JAHEDC010000419.1:4655-5938 GCA_024641425.1 Verrucomicrobiales bacterium
GAAAGGCAAGGAGCATGGCCTCCCACTATGCCACCCCGTACCGCGGATTTCCAAAATCCGTCTCCATCGAGCAGACTTTCCCGCCCCCCTGCACCCGGGCTTCCTCTTCCACTCCCTCAAGTCCCCCCTTGCTAGTCCTCTCAGGCGATCGTGTCCACCCGCAGGTCCCGCAACGTGCGCAGGCTTCCCCATTCTGCTCCGCGGAGCTTCCTCGCTCCGGTCTCCCGTTTCAGGCCGAAGTATTCCCGCTTTCCTTCGAAGAAGCGGTTGACGAAACCCGCCGATCCCAGCACCACGCCATCCGTCATATACCGCACCCGGCACCTCAGGGCTTGCGCCAGGGACAACTTGCCCCGCGTGGCCAGCACCTTCCGGATTTCCTCCTGGCTGAACCCACCCTGCCTCTTCGTTGTCCCATCCACCGTCGCCCCTCCAGCCCGCTCCTCGCCGAGTCCGTAGAGCAGTATCCGGTATTGCGCCACCGTCTTCGACCATGAGGGACGTTTCGTTCCCTTCACCCGCGTTTCGACGGGGCCGAAGACCGCCCGCTCGATTCCCTTCCGCGCCGACGTGTCCCCGGCCACCGCGGCCGCATAACCGCACCAGCGGTAGTCGAGGGGATCGGACACCAGGCCCGCCCTCAGGGGATTGAGATCAATATACGCCATCACGACTTCGAGCGCCTCGGAGCCTTCGACGAGGATGCACTTGAAACGGCCTTCCCACAGCGTTCCCCTCCGCCCGTGTTCCATGTTGTACCAGCGTGTCATCCGCATCTTCAGTTCCTTCATGAACGCCGACAGGTCGAACAACCGCGCCCGCACGCCCTCGACGATTCTGGTCACGCCCGCCGTGTGTCCGTTCTCCCGGAACATCCTCACGTCAGAAAGCTGCATCCTCGTTGTCAGATCGTCCTGCAGCATTTCCAGTCGCCGGATGAAATCATCCTCCGTCCAGGGTTTCAGGGCCGATTCCTTGTCCGGAACTTCCAGGAGCAGATGGAAGTGGTTTCCCATGAAGCACCAGGCCACCGCCTTCAGACCGCTGAAGGCCAACTGCTTGAAGAGCAAGTCCACAAAGGCCTCGCGCTCCCTGTCCCCGAAGAGGATCTCCCGGCCCGCGACCCGGGATACGACATGATAGAAGTGTGCGAATCCGGACTCCCCCAACAGGAATGCTCGTGGCTTTCTCATGGTTTCTTCGGATCAATGCCACGCACTGCGGGATTTTACAAGCATTTTTTCTACTAGGGGTCTGTCCCCTTTTACTCTTTTACTGGACGA
>JAHEDC010000040.1 GCA_024641425.1 Verrucomicrobiales bacterium
TCGAACTCAAACTTGACCCGGAAAAGACGACCGCCACCACGCCCTTGCCGGAAACCTTCCACCGCGCCAACGTCCTCGTCGAGATCGACGCCGGCGGCCAGAAGAAAGCCCGCACCGTCTACGCCAACGACCTCACCGTCGCCATTGCCGCGAATTACGGTCGCCTCCAGGTGCGCGACGCCAAGACCGGCGCGCCGCTGCCGAAGGTTTACATCAAAGTTTACTCCGCCACCGACGATCCCGACGAATCCCCCGTCTTCCACAAGGACGGCTACACCGACCTTCGCGGGAAATTCGACTACCTCGGCGTCAGCGCCCCCGTCACCCTCGACACCCCGCCCACCCGCTACGCCCTCCTCATCACAAGCGAGACCCACGGCTCCGAAGTCCGCCTCGTCCCCGCGCCTCAATTGTAGGGCGACAGACCCGGTTCTTACGCCGCGATGCCAACGGTTTAGCCTGCTATCCCTGTTCCGGGAATTCCGGATCGTTGACCATTCCTTCTTCCATAGGCCCCGGCCACACCGCCAACCAGACCGTTGGTTCCTCCGCACTTGTCGCGTCCACCCGATGCCTCCGCATTGCCGGAATGAACAGCCAGTGCCCGGGGCCAAGCTCGACCACTTCGTCAGGATCCTTCAGGCGCAGGCGTGCGCTCCCGCTGACGACCAGCACCCATTCCGGCTCCTCCTGCTCGTACCAGAATCCCTCCGGAGAACAGTGCCCGTTCGAAACGATCCGCTCGATGCGGGTCGATCCACATCGCAACAGCGCCTCGAAACGCTCGCCTTCCCCGGCGTCGGAAGTGGATTCCCCGATTCCGTCGAAGAGGTTTCCCCGCCCGATCATCGCGGTTTCCCGCCGAGTTCCCGCAAGGCAGCCCGAGCGGCCCAGAATCCGCACATGCCATGAACGCCTCCTCCGGGAGGCGTGGCCGAGGAGCAGAGGAAGATCGAGTGGTTCGGCGTGAGATAGGGATTCGCCTGCACCACGGGACGGGTGAACATCTGCCGCCAGTCCTGCACTCCGCAGATGATGTCGCCGCCGACGTAGTTCGGATTATAGGCCTCGAAATCGGCGCAATGCATCGTATGCCGCGCGAGGATGCGGTCGCGGAACCCGGGCGCGAAGCGTTCGATCTGTCGTTCGATGGCTTCCGTCCGGTTCTCCGTCGATCCCGCGGGCACGTGGCAATATCCCCATCCCGTATGTTTTCCCTCCGGTGCCCGCGTCGGATCGAAGACACTCGGCTGCACCGCGAGCACGAAGGGCTTCTCCGCATGCCGCCCCTCCCAGCAATCGCGCTCCGAGATCGCGATTTCCTCCAACGTCCCGCCGACATGCACGGTGCAGGCTTGGCGGCAGGCCTCGTTTTCCCAGGGAATCGGGCCGTCGAGCGCCCAGTCAACCTTAAAGACGCCCGGCCCATGCCGGTAGCGACCCACCGCGTTGCGATAACTCTCTGTCAGCCGCTCGCCCGCAATCCTCACCAGCGCCCGGGGCGACGTGTCGAAAAGATAGACCGTGGCCATCGGGAGTTCGTCCAAGGACTCCACCCACCGCCCGAGGCAGACGATCTCGCCGCCGAGTCCCTCGACGAGATACCCCGCCATCGCATCCGCGATGGCCTGCGAGCCGCCCCGGGCCACCGGCCAGCCGACGAGGTGACCGGTCACCATAAGCATGATCCCGATCGCCGCCGTAAACGGCTTCTCCAGGGGCTGGATCGAATGCGCGGCATTTCCCGCAAGGAGCGCCCGCGCGGCCTCGCCTTCGAAAAGCCCCCTCGCGAAGCCCTTCCCGGAGCGCATTCCCATCAAGCCGAATCGCGTCATCGCGAACGGATGACGCGGAACCTTCAACGGTCCGAGCAAATCCGCCATGAGCTTCCAACCGTCCCGCACCAAAGGGGAGAATATCCTGCGATAAGCCAACCCATCACTGGCTCCCAGCGCGTCCGCCGTTTCCTCCACCGACCGCGCCATCACGGCGGCGCGCCCGCCCTCGAGCGGGTGCGCCATCGGCACCCCCGCGTGGATCCATTCCAGTCCGTAGTCCGCAAGGGGCAGAGACGTAAGGAAGGGCGAGGCCATTCCCATCGGATGAACCGCCGAGCAAAGGTCGTGCGCGAATCCCGGCACCGTCAGCTCCCTCGTCCGCATTCCGCCTCCCACCGTATCCGCGCCTTCTACCACGAGCACGCGGGCACCCGACCGCGCCAGTTCGATGGCCGCCGCGAGACCGTTCGGGCCGGAGCCGACCACTACCGCGTCATAGCGTCCCCCTTTCCAGGATTCGGATCGATTCGGTCGTTTCGGAGAACTGGCCATAGAACGTCTATCTTCAGGACTCCCAGACCGAGGCGCAACCGGCAATTTTCGCCAGACCGTTCGGAATCCACACTTGCCTTCGTTCCACCGATGTCCCACAATTAGTTTTTGGCTCGGCCCGGAATGCGAATTGCTTCCCGGATTGAGCGATCGGCACCCTGCCACGCCCTCTATCTCGGAAGACTACCATGCACTCGCCCCATTACCGCACTCGAACCATCTGCCTCTTCGCCCTTCTGGCCATCGGCGCACTCCTCCCTGCGGATCCCTTGGATGCCGCCCCCGTCATCTCGGAGTTCATGGCCATCAACAATCGCACGCGCACCGACGAGGATGGCGCCGCCTCGGACTTCATCGAAATCCGCAATGTCGGGGCCGCGGCCACGAACCTCGCCGGCTATCGCCTCACCGACGAGCCCGGCAACCTCTCCAAGTGGGTCTTCCCCTCCCGCACGATGAACGGCGGCGCTTTCCTGGTCGTTTTTGCCTCCGGAAAGAACCGAACCCCGGCCGTCGGCGAGCTCCATACGAACTTTTCCCTCAACGGCAATGGCGAATACCTTGCCCTCGTCGATCCTTCGGGCACCGTCGTGACGGAGTTCAATCCCTTTCCCCAGCAATACGAGGATATCAGCTTCGGTTCCTCCGCCGCCATCACGACCCAGAAAGTCCTCGCCTCCAGCGCCCCCTGCCGCTGGCTGGTGCCCACAGCCCCGGTCAACAACTGGCAGTCCGAGCTCTTTCCGGACAGCTCCTGGACGCTCGGCACGACCGCTGTCGGCTATGACCTCGACGTCGAATACACCGCCCTCCTCGGTGCGAACAGCAACGTCCAGGCGCAGATGTACAACCTGCGCACTTCCGTCTACATGCGCGTCCCCTTCACCATTCCCAGCGTGCAGAACCTCATCGGAGTACGCCTCAGAATGAAATACGACGATGGCTTCCAGGCCTTCCTCAACGGCACCGCCGCCGCCGCCGGCAATGTCACGCTCCCCCTTCAATGGGATTCCTCCACTCTCAACTTTCATCCCGACGCCGATGCCCTCGTTTTCGAAACCTTCATCGCCAACGATGCCCTGGGCGCTCTCCATGCCGGCACCAACGTCCTCGCAATCCAGGGGGTGAACCAGATCCCCAATAGTTCGGATCTCCTCTTCATGCCGGAAATCGAGCTGGATTTCCAGGATGCCGCAGCCCCACCGGTGATCGGTTACATGCCCATGCCGACCCCGGGCGCCGCCAACACCACGACCTACCTCGGCTTCGTCAAGGATACGAAATTCTCAGTCGACCGCGGCTTCTTCAGCGCCCCCTTCAATGTGGAGGTCACCTCGCTCACCACCGACGCCCAGATCCGCTACACCACGAATGGATCCGAGCCGACGGAAATCACCGGAACGCTCTACACCGGCCCCATCCCGATCACGACGACCACGGTCCTCCGCGCCGTCGCCTTCAAGGCCGGATACGTTTCGACCAACGTCGATACCCAAACCTATATTTTCGCGGCTGCGGTCAAAAACCAACCCGCGAATCCCGCCGGCTATCCCGCCCAGTGGGGGGCTCCGGGCACTCCCGCGCCTCCGACGGCCGACTACGCGATGGATCAGGGGGTGGTCACGTCGCCCGATTATTCCGGAGTGATCGAGACCGCCCTCAAGAGCACTTTGCCGGTGGTCTGCATCTCAACACCCATCGATAACCTTTTCGCTCCGGACGCCATCTACGCCGACGGCAACTTCGGATCGGAGGAGATTCCGATCTCGCTCGAATACTTCGATCCCAATGGAACCGACGCGTTCCAGCAGAACTCCGGCCTGCGCATTCACGGAGGCAATGCCCGCAGCCATCCGAAGAAACCGTTCCGTCTTTATTTCCGCCGGGACTACGGGAAAGGAAAACTCGATTTCCCGCTCTTCCCGGATTCTCCCGTCGACTCGTTCGACCAGCTCATCCTCCGGCCCGGCGGCCACGACGGATGGTCGGTGCCGTTTGGGAGCCTTACAACGGACCTCGCTTTCCATGCCACTTACATGCGCGACCAATTCATGCGCAGGACGGAGAACGACATGGGCCTGCTCTCTCCGCACGGGAAATACGTCCACGTCTATATCAACGGTCTTTACTGGGGCGTCTATGACCTCCACGAGAGGCCGAATGCCCAGTACTTCGCCTCCCACCTCGGCGGAAACGAGGAAGACTGGGACGTCGTCCACCATCCGAGCTTCGTCGGCGAGAGATTCACCGTCGTCGACGGCCAGGCCACCGCCTACACGGCGCTCCAGGATCTCGCCAAGAACGGAATCAGCACTCCCGCGGAATATGCCGCGATCCAGCAGTACATCGACATCGACGACTACATTGATTCGATGATCACGCGCATGTGGGCCGGCGACTATGACTGGGACGGCCAGATGTTCCTCAAGAACCTCTCGAATCTCTCCCAGGAAGCCGAGGTCACCTACTTCACCAACAAGAACTGGTATGGTGGTCGCAAGTCGCGCAACGGGGAAGGAAAATTCCATTTCTTCACCTGGGACGCCGAAATGTGCATGGGCTCGCACCTGATGGCGAACCTCAACAGTTCCCCCCTTGGAACGCCCGCATGGTTCGGCACTTTCCCGCCCCTGCGCATCCCTAATTTCGACTCCACCCGTGCCGGCACCGACGGGGCTCCCGCGTTCCCCTACTCCGCCCTTCGGAATTACGCTCCCTTTAGAATCCGATTTGGCGACCGTCTCCACAAACACTTCTTCAACAACGGCAAGATGACCGCCGCCGCCAATCTGGCCCGCCTCACCTCCCTTGAATCGATCCTTCAAACTCCCATCGTCGCCGAGTCCGCGCGCTGGGGAGATGTGAACCGGAACAGTCCGGCCAACATCGCCTTCACCCGCAAGGATCACTGGCAGCCCGAAGTAAACTGGCTGAAGAACGAGTTCATCGCCACCCGCACGGCGACCGTCCTCGAACAATTCCGCGCCATCGGCCTGTACCCGAATGCCGAAGCCGCCACCGCCAGCAACAATGGAGGCCCTGTTCCCACCGGAACGCAAATCACCCTCACCGCCCCCCCCGGCAGCGAGATCTATTACACCCTCGATGGTTCGGATCCCTACATTCCCGCCCAGACCGAGACGCTCACCATCGTCGCGGACAACGCCACCGTGCGCACGTTGATTCCTTCGGTCGCCAACGGCGGCGCGAACCTCGCCGGCACGTGGAGGGGCGCGAACGAACCCTTCAATACTACCGGCTGGACCGTTGGAACGCAGGGCGTCGGTTACGAAACGGCCGGGGTGGACTACGCGCCGTTCATCAACGCAAACGTCGGCGCCATGCAGAACGTGAACGGCTCGGTGTTCGTGAGGATCACCTATCCGCTCACCAGCCAATCCGTCATCGATAGCATCAAGACCCTGACCCTGCGCGTCCGCTACGACGACGGCTTCGTCGCCTACATGAGGGGGACGGAAGTCGCCCGGAGGAACTCCCCTTCCGGCATTCCCACCTGGGACGCCCTCTCGTCGACCTTCCACGATGACCTCGACGCCGTCGTTTACGAATCGATCGACATCACGCCCTTCAAGAGCGAGATCCGCCGGAGCGGCGCCAATGTCCTTTCCTTCCACGTGATGAACCAAGCGCTCAACAGCTCGGATCTGCTCCTTCAGGCGCAGCTTGTCGCGACCCGCGACCTCGTCGCCGCGATGCCTTCGCCCACCGCCATCCTCTATTCGGGCACACCGATCACCCTCACGAGTACTAGCGTCCTTCGCAGCCGCGCCCTCAATACCGCCACCGGCGAATGGTCCGCGCTCAATGAGGCCCAATACCTTGTCGGTTCCCTCGCCGCTCCCGGCAACATTGTCGTCAGCGAATTCCTTTACCGCCCCCGTGAACCGATTGCCGCAGCCGAGACAAGCATCTCCACCAACCGCGACGACTTCGAGTTCATCGAACTTGTCAACATCAGTGGCGGCACCATCGACCTGACCGACATGCATTTCTCCCAGGGCATTACCTTCAATTTCACCGGAGGCACGCTCGCCCCCGGGCAAAAGGTTCTCGTCGTCCGCAACCGCGCCGCCTTCCTCGCCCGCTACGGCGTCGCCCTCGATGCCCAGATCGCCGGCGAATTCGAGAACGGAACCGGCCTCAGCAACGGAGGCGAGCGCATCACCTTGCTCGATGCCCTCGGACAAACGATCCACACCTTTGTCTACAACGACGCCGCTCCCTGGCCAACCGCCCCCGACGATTACGGCCATTCGCTCGTCCTCGCCAATCCGGCTGCCGCACCGGATCATAATAATCCCGCGAACTGGATGGCGAGTCTTGATCCCGGCGGAACCCCCGGCAATTTCATCATTGCCAGTTACGACGACTGGCGCCGCATTTACTTCGATCCCCTCTCGCCGGACTTCGCGACCGATTCCCATCCCATGACGGATATCGAAGGCGACGGTCTCGCGAATTTCATCGAATACACCCTCCTTACCGATCCTTTCCTCGCGGACATTCCGGCGGGCAGTAATCCCCCCGCCTACTCGTTCGTCACGGACCCCGGTGGCATGTATATGGCACTGACGTTCCGACAGCGTCCGCCGACAGGAGATTTCACCTGCGGTGCCGAAACCGCGTCCAACCTCACGAACTGGGAGGCCAACACAACCGAGGTCGGTACAGCGATCACAAACCCTGACGGTTCGCTTACCCGCACGTTCCGCTCCAACGCCCCCATGAATGGCGCGACTCCCAACGCCCAAATGCGCGTGACCGCCACCTCGACTCCCTGAGTCGGCAGAAACAACGACCTCAGTTTCTGCTCTATCCCGCGGATCCGCTCGCAGCGCCCCCACCAAAGGGCGCGTTCGGAGGGCCACGCCGTAAGGTTTCCACCTCTTCCGGCGACGGTCCAGCATCCTCGGCGACCTGATTGCCCGGTTTCCTCCTGTCCGCGTTGGGTCTCATCGGCTTTGTATTCCGGGTAGCGGAACCAGCACCAGAACTCTGCTTCTCGAACCCGTTGACGCCCAAGCCGCGAGCACCCGCTGGAGGACGGCGTCGGATCCGACTGCGATGAAACGCTCTTTCGCATCCGCCCGGAAGACTCAAGCCCATGCCTTCCTTGAACAAGGTTTGGATCGAAATCCCCTCCGCTCGTGAGACCGCAACCGCACCTGAAATGCTAAGAATCCTCCAGGTTCCGCGTCCTAGAGAATAAGGGAAACCACTCCAAATGATCACACCCCTTCCCCGGATTCTCCCCATGCATTTTCTACGACATTTGTCGTTGACTGAATACGACAGCCGTCGTAAAAAAGTTTATGGCTGAATTCAAAACTCCGAAACCGACCGAAGCCGAACTGGAGCTCCTGCGCGTGCTTTGGCAGCGCGGCCCCAGCACGGTGGCTGCGATCCACGAGGAACAGGGCAGCAAGGGCACCGGCTACACGACCACGCTGAAGGTTCTCCAGCGCATGACCGAGAAGGGCCTCGTCCAACGCGACGAGAGCCAGCGCTCGCACGTCTACCGCGCCGCCGAGACCGCAGAGAAGACTCAGCGCCAGCTCGTCCGCGATCTCCTCCACCGCGCCTTCGGTGGATCGCCCGGCCAGCTCGTCGTCCAGGCCCTTTCCGAGAACGCGGCCAGCGCCGACGATCTCGCCACGATCCGACGGCTCCTCGACGCCATGGAACAGAAATCGAAGAACCAACCCCCTTCCGAATCATGAACCTCCTCATCGAAGTCTTCGGCTGGACGCTCCTTCACTTCCTCTGGCAGGGCGCTGCTATTGCGGGCCTGCTTTGGGCAGCCTTGCAAGCCCTGAGATCCGCCCCCGCAACTTGGCGCTATGCGGTTTCCGGTATCGGGTTGCTCGCGATGGTCGCCGCTTCCACCGCCACCGGCATACGCCAGTGGCAGGTCGCGGCCCGTTCGGCCGGCGGCGCGCCGTCGACGTTCCCGTTGGCGGCCCTCGAATCTCCCCGGAGCATCGCGCCTCCTCTGACCGACTCGCCCTCGACGCCGCCTGAGTCGGCGGAGTCAATGCGCGCCGACGCTCCTACGAAAGAAAACTGGTCCTCCGCGGAGATCGCCGCCTCGAAACCAACCCTTCAGAACATGCGGAGAACGCTCCGTCCCTGTTTACCGTGGATCGTCGCGTTTTGGGCGGCAGGTGTCCTTGGGCTCTCCGTCGGGTTCTTCCGCAGTTGGCTCGCTCTCCGACGCCTCCGCTCGGGCGCGCACCCCTCCGCAGACGAAAAGGGGACGGCGATCTTCATCCGCCTATTGGATGCGATGCGATTCCAGAGGACTGTCGCCCTCCTGACCACGACAGCGGCAACGGTGCCGATGGTCGTCGGCTGGCTCCGCCCCGCCATCCTTGTTCCTACCGTGTTCCTCACCCGCCTTCCCGCCTGGCAGATCGAAGCGATCCTCGCCCACGAACTCGCTCACGTCCGTCGCCACGATTTCCTCGTCAATCTGCTCCAGAACATCGTCGAGACCGTCTTCTTCTACCACCCCGCCGTCTGGTGGATCTCCGCGCAGCTTCGCAAGGAACGCGAGCATTGCTGCGACGACACCGCCGCCGCCCTCTGTGGCGGAGCGCTCGATTACGCGAAAGCCCTCACCGCCCTCGAGGAAATGCGAGGTTTCACCCCCGTCGGTGCCGTCTCCGCCGCCGGAGGTTCCCTCCTCGCACGTATCCGCCGACTCCTCGGGGTCCCGGCCCTTCCGAACGCGACCGCATTCTCTTGGCCCACCGGCCTTGCCTTGGCCCTACTCTCGATCGGGATTCTCGTGGGATCGCGAATGGTCCAAGCCGAGCCGGATGCGGACGGGCCGACCATTCGGGGCCTCGCTCTCGAATCCCTGCCCCAGTCCGACGACATCACGAAGTTCGCCGACCTCTACGAACCCGATCCCGACAACCCCGGCGAAGTGCGGAAGAAAGCCGGCGTCTTCTTCATGAGCCTCCGCCGAGACGAAGCCGATGTCGGCCCTTGGCTTTACTACCCGGCAAACGCGAAGCATTTCTACCTCTCGGTGCGCCCCGACCCCGGGATCGTGAAGGACATCATTTACGGACCGATCAGCGGCCATCCGGTGGATAAGCTCGATCTCGCCGCATGGCTCCGCGATTCGCCGAACCATCGCGATCCCGGCTACGCCCGTCGCGTCGCCCGTGACATGCTCGCCTGCGGGGACCCGTCGCTCGGGAGGCTGGCCCTCGACTGGCTCGGCGAATTCAAGGCCCCGTCGCCGCCCGGCACGAACGATCACTTCATCGACTCGCTGGAGAACCATCTCGCAACCCAGCCGACCTCGCCCTTCGCCGAGAGAGTCCGCCAAGTGCTAGCCCACCTCGCGGCGATGAAGGAGATCGCGACCGCCGACTGGGACGCGAAACGCGAGACCCTCCCGGAGGAACAGTATTCTCCGGGCAAACCCCTCGCGGAAGCGGAAGCCGGCATCGTGTGGGGCGAGGCGAAGGAGAACGGCCTGCGCCTCGGGGTTTCCGGCGTTACCGCCCATGGCGAATATCCGATCGGAAGCACGCTGGCCTTCGATGCCTTCGTTCGCAACGACGGCAAGGAACCGGTGAAGTTCGCCTGGACCGGGCGGGTGGACGAGGGACTCCGCGCGATTCTCGAAGGCGAGGGCACGCGCACGGAAGCTTCGATCACGCCATTCGACGGGCTCCTCATCCACATGCGCTGCCGCCTCGATCCCGGCTCTTTCCTCCAGGTGAAATACGGAGCCGAATTCCGGATTCTCCAGGCCAAGGAAGACGGCACCAGCCCCGAAACCGATTTCCGAGTCAACCACTTCCTCCTCGAGAATCCGGGGACTTACACGCTCGAAGTCGTTTGCTCGCTGGGAACCCCGGACTGGACCGACAGCAATGGAACGGAACATCCGCATCCGGCGAACGAGTGGACCGGCACACTGAGTTCGAAGCTGATCGAGTTTTCCGTCACGGCGAAAGCCAACGGCAACGAAACAAGTTACCTCGACCGCCCGTTTAGCGAATGGGACGAGTTACTTACCGAGAGCCTTCCGAGCAAACAGGAAATCCTCCATACCATCGGCTATGGAAAACCCGACGTGGCGATCCCCGAGGCGGCGCTTCCGATGTTGCTGGAGCTTATCAAATCGGGGAGTCCGGCGACCCAATGCCGCGGCATGGGCACGCTGAGCAAGCTGGAGAACCCGAGTGACGAGGTGCTCGATGCCTTGATCTCGAAACTCGAGGATGCGACAAGCGCCGGCAATCGCAGCCGGGCCGGATACGTGCTGGCGGTCTTCAAGGGACGGAGCGACTACACCGTGCCCCGGATGATTCCGCTGCTACAGAAAGGCGATGCCGCCACCCAAAGGGCGGCCGCCTTCGCCCTGGGTCAGATCGGAACGGCGGCGCAGGCTGCGTTGCCCGCGCTCAAGGCGCTTCGCGACGGAGCTTCCGAAGAGTTGTTCCCCGTCATCGACGAGGCAGTGGAGAACATTAGAAACGAAGCCGCGAAAGCGACGGAAGACACGCAGGGCGACGGCCTCGTCCTCTTCATCGTCGATGCGCAGACCAACGAGCCGATCGGGCGTTTCCAGGTGATCGCCGGGGTGCCTTCGGGGGTCTCGCCCGCCTTTGAGGAAGCGAAGGGCGTCACCGTCAGCAACTGGCAATCGCACACTCTCCGCGACGGAAGGGACGGCGAGTTCACCTGGCCCGCCGACAAGGGCTACGCGGAAATGGCGCTCCGCATCGAGGCGGACGGCTATGTGCCGCAAGTGATCGACGGGCTTGCGAAGGGCGCGAAGGAAATCCTTCATCTCGCGCTGCAAAGAGATCCCGGCATCGAAGGAAGCGTCCAGACCCCCGGTCACAAACGGCCGGCCCACGACGCCACCGTGGTCCTCGCCATGATCCGACGGAACGCACAACTAGTGGGCACCACTTTCCCGGAGTTACAACGCAACGAGGGCAAAACGCCGCGCGATCTCTGGGATCGTCCCCGCGTTGTCACGCCGGATGAGAACGGGCGCTTCACTCTCCCGACGGAAATCGATCCCACGGCCGTCGTGCTCATTCTTCACGGCGATGGCGTCTACGAGAAGCCCTACGCCGAGTGGCGGAAAGCCCCCGATGTCACCCTCGAACCCTGGGGCCGCATCCACGGCAAGGTGCAGTGGGGCGACAAGGTCGGGGCAGGCGAAAAGGTCGATCTCATCATCAATCGCGGCGACCAGTACGGCTACCCCGACATTATCGCGCAATATGACGAAACGACAGCGAACGAGGACGGCAGCTTCGTCTTCGAACGGGTGTTACCCGGCCTCGCCCAGCTTTCCTGTCCCATCGAAGTTGCCAACAAGGAGGGCGGAACCCTAACCGTCTACGGTGAGGGCCGCGTCACGCACGCCGAGATCAGCGCTCCCCATACCGCGGTCTTGCTCGGAGGCGTGGGCCGTACGGTGAGCGGAAAGCTGTCCGGTCGCGACCACTGGGAAGGCGTCACCTTTCGCCTCCACCCCACCGCGCCGCACATCGGCCGCCCCGGCGACGGGGCGATGTGGGAGGCCTGGAACGCCCTCAGGAACGGCCCGTTCGGTGCGCAGTTCTTCCGCGACGGTTTGAAGGTAACGCCCGACGGCGGCTTCGAGATCCCCCGCGTCTTGCCGGGCTCCTACCAGATCTTCTTCACCTCCGAGGGCCAGGAGCAACACCTCGCCAGCGACCAGTTCCGTATTCCGGCAGAAGACCGCGACCACGCCCCCGAACCGATGGATCTCGGTGAGATCAAGGCGACGACGAAGTGACCTTTATCTTCCTTTCATGAGAGGAGGAATTCGCCTTCAATCCGATTGCTTCCATCGTGCACCCCGGCCATTCTTCCCCATGCGGCTTTCCATCCACCCTCCAAGTTTCCTAACCCTGGCCCTCCTTTGCGTCGGGATCCCCCTTCCGACAAAGGCAGCCGATCCGGATACGGAGACGCTTCAAGCGTGGTTCGCCACTGCTCCCGACAAGAGGAAACAACCCGAGGTATCCGACAGGGATCTGACTGCCGACGAGTGCAAGGCACTGCTCCCGCAATTATGGAAGGCATGCCGGGAAGGCGCGCAGTCGCTCGGCTGGGAAGAAACGCTTCCGCCCCTCCCTCCGACTCTCGAGGAGATGCGGAAGAATCCACCGAAGGAACCGCTGCGCCCGAGCACCCTGAAGATCGGCGATTTCACCATGCCCTTTCTCATGCTGGTGAAGGGCGAGAAACCCGCCGGCGGCTGGCCCCTCTTCATCGCACTCCACGGTGGCGGCGGAAACGCCCAGGCGGCAGGCCCCCACGCGTGGGACGTGAACACCCGCGAATGGCAAGCCCAGATGAGCCTCTTCGAGCGCGTCTACGAACCGGCAGGGATCTATTTCATTCCCCGCATGGCGGACGACCGAAAGGGCCGCTGGTATCTCGACCACAACCAGACGGCCTTTGAGGAAGTCATCCGCGATTCCCTCCTCTTTCGCGATGTCGATCCGAACCGGGTCTCCATGCTCGGTATTTCCGAGGGCGGCTATGGAGCCATCCGTTTCGCCGGCAACCGACCCGACCGCTTCGCCGCGACCAACGGCATGGCGGCCGCCGAACCACTCGACACCTCCCCGCCGGAGAACATGCGCAACGTCGGCATGCGCATCGACATCGGCGAGAAGGACACCATGTTCGACCGCGTCGGCCTCGCCCGCCGTATGGGAGAGAGACTCACGGCACTGAAGAAGGAGGACCCGGATGGCTACGATTTCCTCGTCAATGTCCAGGCCGACCGCGGCCACGGCATCGACTACGCCGAGGGCCCGAAGTGGATCGCGCAACGCGTCCGCGATCCGTGGCCGAAGCGCGTCGTCTGGACCGTGCGCCCCTTCGACAAGACCGTCGCCCTCCAGAACTACTGGTTGGCCCTCCCCGAACGTCCGGCGAAAATGCCACTCTTCCTCACCGCCACCGCTAAGGATAACACCGTCACCATTACCGCCGAATCCGAGTCCGCCGACAAGCAATCGCGAGTCCCCTCCACCGAAGGCACCGTGCTCCTGCGCCTCAACGACCAGCTCGTCGATCTCGAAAAGGAAATTTCGATCACCGTGAACGGGAAGGCGCTCCCCCCCGCAAAAGCCCCGCGCCGACTCGCCATCATGGCCCGCACCCTCGCGGAACGCTACGATCCGAATTTCGTGTTTCCCGCAGAAATCATCGTGCCACTGGGAGAAGGCGAATAGCCTCGCCTTCTTCGAACCGAGCCCGTCAATACCGCATCACCCGCGATAGAAAGCGACGCAGCGGCACGCAGTCGTCTCCCTCGAAAATCTCCGCCGGAGTCCCTGACGCCACCACCCGCCCTTCGGCGAGAAACACCACGCGATCCGCGACCGCACGGGCGAAACCCATCTCGTGGGTCGAAAGAACGATCTCCTGGCCGGCGTCGCGGAGCCCCTCGATGACTTCCAATACCTCGGCCGTCATCTCGGGATCGAGAGCTGAAGTCGGTTCGTCGAGGATAAGAAGGCGCGGCGCATGGGCCATCGCCCGCGCCAGCCCGACGCGCTGCTGCTGGCCGCCGGACATCTGGGCCGGCATCTTGTGGGCGTGCTCGGAAAGTCCGAAGCGGGCCAGCGCCTCGTCGGCGGCGCTACGGGCCTCTTCGCTCGCCATCTTATGCACCTCGCGGAGCGGCAACGCCACATTCTCCCGCCCGCTGAGGTGGGGGAAAAGGTTGAAGGATTGAAAAAGGAATCCGTTCCGGCGCCGGTGCGCGAGAAGGGCGTCCGGAGAGAAATCCATTGCCGCGCCATCGATCCGCACGTCACCCGCGTCCGGCGTTTCCAATCCACCCAGAATCCGAAGCAGCGTCGATTTCCCTCCCCCGGACGGGCCGATGAAGACAATGGTGCGAGCCTCACTCGCGATCTCCAAGGCCGCGTCGCGAAGCGCGAATTGCGTGCCATAGCGTTTCGTCACGCCGCTCAGTTCAAGATTCATAACCGAACCTCCTTTCGAGCGAACGCGCCCACCACGTGATGGGCAGCGTGAGCATGAGATAACCCGCCGCAAGCGGAAGATAGCCTTCGAGCGTGGCCATGTGCCGCGTCGAAAACGACTCGACCTGGCGCGTGAACTCGCTCACGCCTATCACGCTCAGAAGCGACGAGTCCTTGATCAGGTTCACGAACGTGCCCGCCACTCCCGGCATCACCCGCCGCACGGTTTGGGGGATAATGACAAAGCGATAGATCTGCCAGCGGTCGAAGCCCACCGCGCCCGCCGCCTCGAACTGCGACTTCCCGATCGACTCGATGCCTCCACGGAAAATCTCGGCCAGATACGCGCCGGCGAAACACGACAGGATCAGCACGCCCGACCAGACCTCGCTTTGTAGCCCCAGCACGGGCGCGACGATGTAGAAGCCGACCAGCAACTGCACCAGGAGAGGCGTGGAACGGATGATCTCGACAAAGGTCTGGCACGCTATCCGCAGCGACGACAAGCCTGAACGCTGCCCCGCCACCAGTGCCACGCCGATGAGCGTGCTCAAGACAAGAGACGCCATGGAAACTCCCACCGTCATCAGCCAGCCCCTGACGAAAAGCACCCGACTCGCCCAAGCCAGATCCCATTGCATTCGGTAGGCCGTCTTCATGTAGACGAGATAGCAGAGAGTGATGACTCCGCCCGCGATCACAAGCCCGACAGCCACATTCAGCCGGGGCGCGCGGCCCCGCTCATCGGTGCGAGCCCCTTTCATGGCCTACTCCTCGACGAAGCCCGTCCCCATTTTCTCGAACTCTTCTTTCCGATCCGCCAGATACTTGTCGGAAAGCCGCGTGTAGCCTCCGGCGGCCCGGAAGTCCTTCAGGAACGCATTCACGGACTCCCGCAAGGCATCGTTCCCCTTTCGGATGCCGATCCCCCAGTATTCACGTCGAAAGCGATCGAGAATCGGGCGCGTCGTGTCCTTTCTTTCCTCCCAGAAACCGAAAACCGAAAGCTGGTCGTAAATGAAGGCGTCCGCCTTGCCTTGGATGACCTCTTCCACGCAGTTCCCAGCCTCGTTCAGCACCTTGAGCTTCGCGTTCTTCAATTCCGCCACCGCGTAATCGTGACCGGTCGTCGCCAGTTTCACCGCCACCGTGATGCCCTCACGATTCAGATCGCCGATCCCGGTGATTGTCGAGTCCTTCGCGACGAGGATTCCCAATTCCGTGCCCACATACGGATCCGAGAAATCGATCCCCTTCTTCCGTTCCTCGGTGATCGTCATCGACGAGAAAATAAGATCGATCTTTCCGCTCTCCAGCGCCGGACGCAAGCCCTCGAAACGCATATCCTTCACGACCAGTTTCCGCCCGAGTTTCTCCGCGAGAGCGACCGCCATGTCGTAGCTGATTCCCGTCGGGTTGCCGTTGTCGTCCTTCATCTCGAAGGGCGGATAGGTCAGCTCCATCCCGATCACGAGCTCGTTTTCCGCCCGTTCGCCCCCACAACCAACCAACGACATCGACAACATCGCACCCGCGACGATTCGGTTGCGTCCGCGCCGCCACCGGTCGATCAATCCCTTCATGGTTCCCTTTCGAAAACGGCTGAAACGCAAGCTGCTCACGCTCCTCGTGGTCGCGGCGGCGGGATTGGTACTGTCGGGGATCATCGGTGGCATTCTCTGGCTCTGCGCACCTTACTTCCCCGATCCGATAAAACAAATCCTCGTTCAGCTCCGCGAAAGCGACTGGGAACATTCGAGGGAGATCCTCGTCGGCAAACTCCGTGGCTCGGGCCCCGGCGAGGAGGTCGGCTTCCTCGGCATCCAGTTCCTCCAGGTCTTCTTCGCACCCGTGCCCGGACAGATCACGGGCCTTTTGGGCGGTTACGTCTTTGGATTCTGGAAAGGCCTCGCCCTCAGCATGCTCGGACTCGGGATCGGTTCGTTCGCCGCCATGGGCCTCACCCGACTCCTCGGCAAGACCCTCGCCCGCCGCCTCGTCAACGCGAAACTCATGCTCCGTTTCGAATCCCTCGCCGAGCGCAATGGCTACGTTACCTTCTTCATGATCTTCCTCCTCCCGGCGCTCCCGGATGATGCCGTCTGCCTTATCGCCGGACTCACCCACCTCCGGCTGTGGAAACTCATCGGCGTCTGCCTGCTCGGTCGCCTCCCCGGCATCGCCGTCCTTACCTTCGTGGGCAGCAATGCCGATACCCACCTCGCCGCCGCCGAATCCGTCTTCGCGGTCGCGATGGTCATCGCCTTCCTCGTCTGGCTCTTCGACGAGGAAGTCGCACGCCTCCTCGGCATTCCCTACCACCAGCCGAAACCGACACCGGAGACGGAAGTGTAACGACTGTTTAAGCCTTTCTGGATTCGGACTCCAAAAGGAACGAATCCGTTCTCAACCCGACTATTCCAGTTCGCGAATCCGAAGGTTCCGCCACGAGACCTTCATCCCCTCGGGATCCTTGCCACCCACGCCATGCACCTGGAGGGCGATGTGGCCCTTGGGCGTCATCGCGTCCGTCAGATCCGCGCGCGGCTCGCCGTTGAGCCAAGTCTGGATGTGGTCGCCCTTGGCCACCACGCGCACCTTGTTCCACTCGCCGTTCTTCCAAAGCTTCTCGCCCGCCACGCCGAAGGCCTTCCCGTCGCCGCCCCCGGCACCCGGAAACAACCACCCGCGGCGGCCCTCGTCATAGATGCCGCAAGACCAGCCACGCGCATTGTTCTCATCCTCCAGCTCGACCTGATAGCCATGAAAGCGGCCCTTGCCGACCTTCACTTCCTTGCCCTTCCAGTCGTAGGTCTTATCCTCTTCGTAAATATGGCTCCGGATCTGGACGCCGGAATTCATCTTCGGATCGGCCATGAATTCGAATTCCAGTTCGAAGTCGCCGTATTCCTTGTTTGTCGCCAGGAAGCTATTCGGCGTGTTCGCCACCGCGTGCCCGGTGATCACCCCGTCGGCCAGCTCGTATTTCGCCTTCCCCCCCTGCTGGGTGAACGCCTCCAGAGTCTTGCCGTCAAAGAGCGGCATCCAGCCGTCACCGGCCGCCTTGTCATCGCCCGCGGCCAAAGCCACGCCGAGGGTGATCGAAACGAGGGAGAAAAGAATGCTGCGGGTTTTCATGGTTCCGCAATTGAAGCGCGAAGCCCTCATTCCGTCAATCCCGATCAACGCCCCATTTTGAACGCCGATTCCCGGCCCGGCGTCTTACCATTTTGCATGGATGACGCTCCCGAAATACCCGACCAACCCCAGCGCGACCACATCCTCCGCGCCGTCGTCCTCGGCCTGACCCTTGGAAGCTACGCCCTCATCCCCTTCCATCCGCATCTCTCCTGCGAGGGCAGCCAGCGGAACGGGGCTTGGGCCGGTCTTCTCTTCCTCGCTGTATTTGCCCTCGAATTCTTCCGTGACAGCCGTGCGCGAGGACGCTTTACTCCATCGCTATTAGCATTCGTCGCCTTGAACCTTCACTCGGGTTTCTCTCACTAGTCCCGCGACGAAACCAAGACCCGGATGCCCCCGAAGCAATCGACGCAGATTTCGCTCAATCCTTCCGTGATCCGGCTCCTCGCCGCCGTGTGCGCCCTGACGTCCGCTTGCCATGACCGGACTGCAACCGCCGTCCCATCGCCGCCGGAGTCGGTCACCGCGATTTACAAACTTCATCCCGAGTTTCTCACGATTTACGCTAAAGCCTACCCGAATCCGGAGGGCAGGCCCGCCCCGAAAATCACCGGGCAGGGATTACTGGAGCAGGTTGGATTCGAATTCCCAGAGGGCGCTTATGTCACCTCGCATCCGGGGTACTGGAGTATCACGGGCCCCATTTGGCTCCATGAAAAATTCCTGGGATTCCATCGCACTCTCACCGGCATCGATGCGGTTCGGATGGAGGGTACGGAGTTCAATTTCGAGGAAATCTACGGCCCCGATTGGGATACGCCCACAGAAGACCCCTTCCGTTCGTTGGATCCCGCAGACGAGGCCCAACCGTAACCTTGCCACTCCATCCTCGCCAAAAACGAAACTTTCCGGTACCATCCGGTTTTCATCGTGTTCACGAACTTCAACCCCATCTCCACCATGAACCTTCGACCCACCCGCCTCACCACGCTTCTTGCCACCCTCGGCCTCACCGTTTCCGCCTCCCCGCTCTTCGCCGGATTGAAGGACGGGATGAAGGAAGGCACGCCCGACCTGCAATCGATCGGGGCCCTCACCTTCGGACCGGAGGGCATCCTCTTCGCGGCCGATCCGAAAGGCGCGGCGATCTTCGCCCTCGCCTGCGAAAAGGCGGACGCCGGCACCGCCGGGAAGATCGAGAAACTCGACGCCAAGATCGCGGCCACGCTCGGCACCACGGTCGACAACATCCTCATCGAGGATCTGGCCGTGAATCCCGAGGATTCCGCCGTGTATGTGTCCGTCTCCCGCGGACGCGGGCCCGACGCGAAGCCAGTGCTCCTGAGAGTCGCGGGCGCCGAAGTGGCCGTCGTTTCTCTGGAAAAGGCAACCTTCTCGAAGGCCCCGCTCGCCGACGCCCCCGAGGACAAGGAAGTCGGCGAAGGCCGCCGTCGGGAGAACCGGCGCCTGAGTTCGATCACCGACATGGCGTGGATCAACGGGATGCTCGCGGTGGCCGGACTCTCGAACGAGGAATTCGCCTCCACGTTGCGGGTGCTCGATTTCCCCTTCACCGGAACGCAGAAGGGCTCCAGCGTCGAGATCTACCACGCCGCCCACGGCGCGACCGAGACCCATTCGCCCATCCGCACGCTCGTGCCGATGGACATCGCGGGCGAGGCGAGCATCGTGGCTTCCTACACCTGCACGCCGCTGGTCGTCATCCCCGTGAAGCAGATCGAGCCCAAGGCCAAGATCACCGGCAAGACGATCGCGGAGCTGGGCAACCGGAACAAGCCTTTGGACATGATCGAGTATGAGAAGGACGGCGGGCGGTACATCCTGATGGCGAACAGCGCGCG
The DNA here is from genome assembly GCA_024641425.1 of Verrucomicrobiales bacterium. Classification (GTDB taxonomy): domain Bacteria; phylum Verrucomicrobiota; class Verrucomicrobiia; order Verrucomicrobiales; family DEV007; genus JAHEDC01. Next base: position 19,372 of record JAHEDC010000040.1, read on the forward strand.
GGGGATCATGAAGGTCAACACGAAGGGGATCGACAAGGCCGAAAGCATCACTGAACCCGTGCCCGGCGGCGGCTCCAAGGGCCTGCCCTACGAAACGATCGAGGCCTGGAAGGGCGTGACCCAACTCGCGAAACTGGGCGAGAAACAGGCCGTGATCCTCCAGCAGGACGACGCGGGCCAGCATCTGGCCACGGTGGAGCTGCCGTAATTTGCGGTTTCCGCTCAGCCCTCTCAAGATCGTGGCGCGCGCGTTTCCACGCTGCCTTCCGCTCCTTTTCGCTGTCACCGGCGTGGCGCTGGCGGAGCCTGCACTGCACTTCGATGCGGAATCCGGCACCGTCCGGCTCGGCCCTCTGGTGGAAAGGCCCGCGAAGGCGACGGAATCCGATGTTCTCGCCGTCCGCGTGCTTTTGGATGGCGGGCCGACATCGGTGCCTCCCGTCGCCGGAGCCTACACCTTCGCCGCCGACACCCTGGTGTTCCGGCCGCGCTTCGGCTTCGATATGGGAGTAAACTACGAGGCGGTGGCTTTCGGGGGAACCAAAACGTTGGCCTTCTCCTTGCCAAGGCCCGAGGAGGTGCCCACGACCACCGTCGAAGCCGTCTATCCCGAGGCCACCGAACTGCCCGAAAACCACCTGCGCTTTTACCTCCACTTCTCCGCGCCCATGAGCCGGGGTTTCGCCGCGAAGCACGTCCGGATTCTCGACGCGGAAGGCAAGCCGCTCGAAATCCCCTTCCTCGACCTCGCGGAGGAACTCTGGGATCACGACGGCACGCGGCTGACCTTGCTCCTCGATCCCGGTCGGGTGAAAAGCGGGCTCGTTCCGCACGAGGAGGAGGGCCCGGTGCTGGAACGCGGGAAATCCTACACCTTGGAGATCGACTCCGGTTTCGAAGACGCCTCCGGCAAGCCCTTGCGCGAGCCCTTCCGGCGCGCCTTCTCGGTCGGCGATCCGGATACGACGCAGCCGGCGGTCGCAGAGTGGATCATCGCACCGCCAAAGGCCGACACGCGCACGCCAGTGGTGGTCACCTTCGGACAGGTGCTCGATCACGCGCTTCTTCTGCGGATGATCGAGATCGTGGACGGCGCCGGAATTCCGGTCGACGGCGAAATGGTGTCCCGGTCCGGCGACACCGCCTGCGCCTTCACTCCCGACGCCCCGTGGAAAGCCGGGCCCTACCGGCTGCGTGTCAACCGACTCCTCGAGGACCCCTCCGGGAACAGCATCGCGCGTCCGTTCGAATTGAAGGACGCGACCTTCGCTCCGCAATCCTTGCGCACCCATGTTGAACTTGCCTTCGATGTGCTCGACACCAAGGAAGAATGAACAGGATTCATTTCTAGCGGGAGGAAAATTTATGCTTGGCATACCCGGCGGGCTTCCCTAGAGCTTTGGAAACCCCGTTCGAACCTCCCATGCCCCGCTTCCACCCCTCCCGCCTCCTTTTCCTTCTCGCCGTCCTCTGCCTCGCCCCCTTGATGGGAGCCCAGGCCGCCGACGGGGCCGGAATCAATGCCGCCGACACCGCATGGATGCTCGTCGCGACCGGACTCGTCCTCTTCATGACCATTCCCGGCCTCGCCCTCTTCTACGGCGGCCTCGTTCACCGGAGGAACGTCCTCTCGGTGCTCGTGCATTGCTTCGCGCTTACCTGCGTGATGACCCTCCTCTGGCTCGTCTGCGGTTACTCGCTCTCCTTTTCCGGCGGCAATGCCCTCATCGGCGACCTGAAGAAGGCCTTCCTCTCCGGCGTCACCGCCGACAGCGAAAGCGGCTCGATCCCCGAGATCCTTTTCTTCGCCTTCCAGATGACCTTCTTCATCATCACGCCCGCCCTCATCGTCGGCACCTTCGTCGAACGCGTCCGCTTCTCCGCCGTCCTCGTCTTCTCCGTCCTCTGGGCCCTCGTCGTCTACGCGCCGGTCTGCCACATGGTCTGGCACGAGAACGGATACTTTTTCAAGATGGGCGTCATCGACCTCGCGGGCGGCATCGTCGTCCACATCACGGCCGGCGTCTCCGCCCTCGTCGCCTGCATCATGATCGGTAAACGCCGCAACCCCGCTCCGCCTCACAATCTTCCGATGACCGTCATGGGAACGGCGATGCTCTGGTTCGGCTGGTTCGGCTTCAACGGCGGCAGCGGTCTCCACGCCAACGGAGCCGCCGCCATGTCGCTCACGGTGACCCACCTCTCCGCCGCCACCGCCGCCCTGGCCTGGATGGCCATCGAGTGGTTCAATCTCCGCAAGCCCAGCGCCCTCGGCATCGCCACCGGCTCCATCGCCGGCCTCGCCGCCATCACCCCCGCCGCCGGGGTCGCCGGCCCGCTCGGAGCCGTCCTCATCGGGGCCTGCTCGGGAGCCGTGTGCTGGTATTTCTCCGTCAAACTGAAGAACAAATTCCACTACGACGACTCGCTCGATGTCTTCGGCGTCCACGGCGTCGGCGGCATCGTCGGCACCCTCCTCGCCGCGATCGTCGCCCTGCCCGTGCTTCAGGGGAACATGGGCGCCGATTACTCCGCCGGAGCCCAGCTCGGGAAACAGGCCCTCGCCTCAATCATCGTCGCCGTTTACTCCGTCGTCGCCACCTACGTCCTCCTCAAGATCACCGGCGCCCTCGTCGGACTCCGGGTCTCCAGCACCGAGGAACTCGAAGGCCTCGATACCGCCTCCCACGGCGAAACGGCCTACAACGACTGAGGACATTTTTCATTGATCAATTGCGCATTTGCCATTGATCATCTCTTCCGCTGCGGCGCGAACGAGAAGCGGCGCAACACCCGCTCCCGTTCGACAGCCGGAGCTCCAGTCCCTTGTTCCCCCCAACAAGATTCCGGTGGCTCCTTGCAACCCAACTACTCGGCCGCCTAGAGCCCAACCTGGACCATCTCGCCAGCCTCGCCGCCAGCGATTTCGATGAGCTCCCCCCGGAAACTCCCTGCCTTTCATCCTCACGATTTCCCGTCTAACAGGCAGCCTTGTTTCGCCGAATACAGTAGTGAGACCTCACCAACCCCTGAGGTTGTCCCCATCGGCGATGTGGAAATACCGCGCCCACTACCTCGTCGATGACGTGATCGTGGGCTCGTGGAGCCCGACGGTGGAGATCGCCGTGCCGAGCTGAGCAGCCCGCGACTACGGAGGGCTCGCGGGGCCGGGGGACTCGGCGTTGTTCCGCGTGTATGCCGTGAACAAATTCGACCGGGAACGGGGCAGCAACGTGGTGGAAATCGCGTGGCCGCCGGGGTGACGGGGCGGGGACGGGTTAGTCGGGGGACTTGGTGAGGGTGATCAAGGTAGGAAAAACGGCTTCTCCGTTCCGACCTCGACTTGATACGCTTCCTTCGGCGTTGCCATTCTCGTCCGTTAGCCAGATTTCGAAGATACAGGATTGGCCGCCCCGCGCGAATCCCATCGCGTAGTATCCGTCCGAGCCCAATTGCGCCTTTCCGGTGCCCTGGAATTCCCCGATGCGGAAGGAACACTGGCCGTCGCGGGCGAGTGTGACGAAATCTTGGGAATCCGCGGACTTCCAGTGCCCGGCGAAGCTCTTCCGGAACGGGCGTTCGACGTTCATCCGGTAGTCCAGGAAGGCGACGGGAAAGAAAAGCTTGTGCCAGTCGCTTCTTCCGAGGCCGGAGGATT
>JAHEDC010000420.1 GCA_024641425.1 Verrucomicrobiales bacterium
CACCTCAAGGCCATCAGCGAGGGCGAGGCCGCCGATCTCCCCTACCTCGACGACATGCTCGTCTGCGTCGACCATGACGACGTCGTCAAGCGCCGCGTCTTCGACCCCAACCACCGTTCCTACGTCCCCGACTTCGGCGTCTACATCGTCGCCGAGATCAACGGGAAGAAAAAGCACGTCGCCGTCTCCCGCCAGGTCGTCCTCTTCTGCGTCGAGCGCCGCAAAGCCTGGCGCATGCTCCAGAGCAAAGCCGGTGTCGAGAACAAGGACTACAAGGCCCAGCGCGCCCTCCTCGCGAAAGTCGACAAAGGCGAGATCGCCCTCGAAGACCTGCGGGCCAAGAGCCGCGAAATGTTCGAGACCGAATTGGCTGCCTTAAGCTGAGAAGAAGGAGGAATTCTCGCCCTTAACCTCCTCCGGCCTTGGTCCGCAGACAGCGGGGGAGTCGCAGGCCGTAAAAGCAGTCTCCTGGCATTCGGCCGGGCCAGATCGTCCAAGATCGGGCCATTCTGACGACGGATCCACCGAAGGTCGGGGCCCTCCATTGGGGTTCCGGCCAACCTCCATTTTCTAGCTCGCCAATCACATCCCCGTGTCTATCCTCATGGGTGTGTCCGGAAATGATAGTCCATCGATCGACTCGATCGATCTCAGTGACCCGAATGCAGCGGAGCAACTGCTCCCACTGGTCTATGGGGAACTGCGCAATCTGGCGGCGTCGCGGATGGCCCGGGAGAATCCGGGTCAGACCTTGCAGCCGACGGCTCTCGTCCACGAGGCTTGGATCCGACTGGCGGGCTCGCGCCAGAAATGGTACGGGCAGGCACACTTCTTCGCCGCTGCCGCAGAGTCGATGCGCCGGATCCTGATCGACAAGGCGAGGCGCCGCTCCGCACGGAAACGTGGTTCCGGCTTGGCGCATGATGAATTCCACGAATCGCAGATCGTAATGAAGGTGCCCGATGATGAAATCCTGGCCATCGATGAGGCCATCGAACTGCTCTCGGTCGAAGACGAACTGGCGGCCCAAATCGTCAAATTGCGGTATTTCGTCGGGATGACGAACCATGAGATCGCCGAGGCGCTCGGGATCGCCCCGCGGTCGGTCGATCGCCACTGGGCGTATGCCCGGGCGTGGTTGAAAGGCACCCTGGCGAAGAACCGATAGCACCTTCGAGTCCCCCCGCTGACCGGCCCTCGAAACTTTTTTGCTATGCGGTGGCGAATTCCAGTGCCAGTTTGCGCCACTGGGGAGGGACACAATGACATGAACACCTCCGGAAAATCAGATGCTCGCTCGGAGAAGCAATTCTTCTTCGATGCTTTAGAGAAAACGAGCCCCGAAGCACGTTCCGCATTTCTCGATGGTGCCTGCGGCACCGACCTTGATCTGCGGAGGCGTATCGATCGATTGCTAGGGGACCACTTTGATGCGGACACCTTCATGGGGACTGCGGCGGTGGGGCGGCTCGACCCGGGTGGCGAGCGCCCCCTGACCGAGGGGCCCGGAACGAGGATCGGTCGCTATAAGCTCTTGCAAAAGATCGGCGAAGGCGGGTTCGGGGTGGTCTACATGGCCGAGCAGAAGGAGCCGGTGAAACGCATCGTCGCCCTCAAGATTATCAAGTTGGGAATGGATACGAAGCAGGTCATCGCCCGCTTCGAGGCAGAGCGGCAGGCACTCGCCATGATGGATCACCCGAACATCGCGAAGGTGCTCGACGGGGGCGCGACCGAGACCGGCCGGCCCTACTTTGTGATGGAACTGGTGAGAGGCGTGCCGATCACGCACTACTGTGACGAGAATAACCTGAGCACACGGGGGAGGCTCGACTTGTTCATCGACGTCTGCAAAGCCATCCAACACGCCCACCAGAAAGGGATCATCCATCGCGACATCAAACCGTCGAATGTCATGATCACCCTCCACGACGGCGAGCCCGTTCCCAAGGTGATCGATTTTGGAATCGCCAAGGCCACCCAGCAGGAACTCACCGAGAAGACGCTGTTCACGCAGTATTCGCAGCTTATCGGCACCCCGGCCTACATGAGCCCCGAACAGGCCGAGATGAGCGGTCTCGATATCGACACCCGCACGGATATCTACAGCCTGGGGGTTCTGCTATACGAACTGCTGGTGGGGCGGACGCCGCTGGATAGCAGGGAACTGGTTAGCGGTGGCTACGACGAGCTCCGCCGGCGCATCAAAGAGCAGGAGCCACCGAAACCCTCCACGCGGATCAACACCTTGGAGGAGAGTGAGAGGACTACAGTCGCGAAGCATCGCAGCGTCGGGCTCGATCAACTAGGCCGCGAACTGCGGGGGGACCTCGATTGGATCGTCCTGAAATCGCTGGAGAAAGATCGCACCCGGCGCTACGAGACCGCGACCGGCTTCGTCCTCGATCTCCAGCGCTACCTGCACGACGAGCCGGTCTCGGCGGTCGCTCCGAGCGCACTCTACAAGTTCCGTAAGTTCGCGCGACGGAATCGATTGGTCTTCGGTTCCGCTATGGCGATCACGCTGGCGCTCGTCCTGGGGCTCGGGTTCTCGGTCTGGTCGTTCGCCCGGGAGCGGGACGCACGCGCAGATGCGGATGCGAAGAAACGCGAGGCCATCGCAGCTCGGGAGGAAGCCGACCGGAGAAGTGTGGATGCGCAGGAAGCACGCGCGTCCGCGGAGCGGAGCAAGGCCGTCGCCGAACATGCCTCGGAGAAAACCAATGCCCTGCTCTCAAGGAATCTCGAATTGCTGAACGCATCGCGCGTGCAGGCCTATCAATCGGATATGAATTTGGCCTCACAAGCTTACCGATCAGGCGACATCGATCGTGTGAACGAGCTCGTCGAACGGAATCGGCCCTTGCCTGGAGAACCCGATCGCCGCGGTTTCGAATGGTTTCACTGGTGGCAGGCGGGACATTTGGTAGACGAGGAGTGGCCGCTCACCGGGCCGTCCCGCGGATTTCAATACTCTCCGGATCGATCGTTGGACGCGATTGGGCTGTGGCCGGATTCCGTGTCGTTGGGCCATGGACCGTCCGGCAGGACGGGGATCCCCTGCGGTGACATCAACCTCACGCCATTTCTGTTCACACCAGACGGCTCCTCGCTCGTCTTGGCCCGCCATCTCAGTGGTGGGATCCAGGTTCATGATCTGGCATCTGGAGCAACGGTGGAGATATCGTCCAAGAAGAATATCGACCATCTTGCGATTTCGAGGTCGGGGGATCTCCTCGCCACGGGCGGAAGAGACGGCTCTCTGGCGATCTGGGAAACCGCCACTTGGACGACGGTCGGGGAGGGAGCCGATGGGTCCGGCAAGATCTTGGGAATGGACTTCGCACACGATGGACGATCACTGCTGGTCGCGATGATGGATGCCTCGGTGGTGGTTTGGGATGTGACCGACCCGGGCCGTCCGACCCCGCAACGCACGCTGACCGGGCATGGCGGGTCCGTCAGAGCCATCGCGAGCAGCCCAGTCGCGAAAATCTTCGCGACGGGGAGCTTGGACGAATCGGTGCGCCTGTGGAGCGGGGATTACGCATTGATCGGGGCGTACCCTGCCACCGGCCCAGTAACCTTTTTGAGGTTCTCGCCGGATGGGACACGCCTTGCCGCGGGCACTGATATCAACAACAGCGTTCTGATCTGGGAAGTCCATTCCGATCCGCCTGGCCTGGAGCTTGCGCATCACATCAAGGGACATTCCAGAGCTCTAACCGGGGGGGATTTCCTCGACCAGGAGCATTTTGTGTCGATCAGCGCCGACACCTATCTGCGGTCCTGGGACCTCGAGCACTGCGAACCCCACGTGACGATGAAAGGGATCCCGGACACCACGTCGGCGGTCTACAGCGAGGACGGCAAGGCCCTGCTCATCTGCGACCGGTCTGGAAATCTTTACCGGTGGAGGATCGGCTCAACGACTGCGGCCGCGCCGATTCCGCCCCCGGAGCCAGAGGGATTCCGCACCCTCCTCATCTCAGAAGGGGCGAAAGTTCATTTCGGGATCGGCGAAGACCGATCCGTGATGGCCTGGGACACGAGAAACGGAGAGGTCGTGAGGGCAGCATCGGCCAGGGTAGCGCCGGAGGATGCGCATTTCCTCGTCCTCTCCGAGGACGGCTCCACGGCGGCTTGGCTCGACGCGGATGGCGTCAATTATTGGAATCGCACCCGTGATCGGCACGTGCATCTCGACCTGCCAGAGGATGAGCGCGCCCCGCTTTGGGAGAGGCGCGTCCACCTGCCGGCCCTCTCCCATGATGGAGGGAGATTGGTGCTGAGCGGAACGGACAGGCAAAAAATGCATTCGGAGCTCTGGGACATGCTTGAAGATCCGCCCGAGAGGGCGTGGCCCGAGCGGGTCAAGGGCGGCGGCCCGGAACGATGTGCGGCGTTCTCGCGCGATGGGAAACTGTTGGCGACGGGCAGTTGGGATACCAGGATCCGCTTGATCGAGGCGGAGACCGGCCGTGTCTTGCGAACCCTGCAGGGTCACTCCAAACCGGTCCGCCGACTCGCCTTCTCGCCCGACGGTAAGCGGCTGGCATCGGTTGGCGAGGAGCACCGCTTGTGTCTCTGGGATCCCGCGACCGGGGGGCTGCTCAGCGTGATGGACTCGTATCATAACGAGGCCGCCAAACTCGTCTGGGCACCCGACGGATCGTCGATCGCGGCGGTCAGCGAGGATGGCACGATTAAGGTTTGGACGTCCACCCCCAGCCTGCAGATCCCCGGCGCCTTCCTTCGGCTCGACGGAGATGCCCCTGCCGTGGCGAGTGTCATCGTGCCTGCTGGCTCGCAGTGGCGCTGGCTCCACCCGGTCGACAATAGCGACCCCGCAGAGGGCGAACCGGGGTTCCACGCTACTTTTTATGCGCCGGATTACGATGACTCCGCCTGGGAGAGCGGTCGGGATAGCGATGACCCAAGCGGTGGATTCGGCTATGGCGATGAGTGGTTCGAAGGAATTGAGATCGGGGAGCCCGAGGATCGCGAGGAACGCTTCACCGCTTACTTCCGCCATCGATTCACCACCGACAGGCAGATCGCCAAGCTGGAGTTGCGCTGCCGGCGCGACGACGGGATCATCGTCTACCTCGACGGTGTAGAAGTCGCCCGCGACAACATGAGGACAGGGGACGAAAGCTATGAGCTGGCGGCCGATTCGACAGTGGGCGATGACGTGGAAACCGCCGTCTTCCGGGTTCCCATCCGAGGCGAACTGCCCGCTGGCCAGCACGTCCTTGCCGTCTCCCTGCACAACACCAAAGGCGCGAGCTCCGACCTGCGCATCGGGGGGATCTCGCTGCTCGAGATCGAGTGATCGGCACCCTCTGCCTTCAGTGCCCCCATTTTTCTGGCCTCTTTTCCGGGGCAGAGTTGCTGGACGACTTGCGCCTATCCTCCAAAATCGCAGCCATGTCCGCACCCCGTTCGGCCAGCGCATCTTGGAAACATTCCGCGAGGTGTGGGTTCCGGCTCTGGAACCCGGATCGGTACTACGTGTGCTCCGGCTGGTCGTCTGGTGGAGGTGCCGCCGCAAGCTATTCGTCAGGATTCAGCCACCCTTAGGCAACGCGAACGCGACGAGGCTGCCACCGGCCGGCACTGATCACGACGAACTGTCGACCATCGACCACGTAGGTGCTCGGCGAAAATGAGGGGCAGGAAAATGAGGGGCGGCACCCTTAGTGATAGGCGGCTTCCGAATCGCCGGTCTCATGCTGGAGGTGATTCCCTACGTGCCCGGACCAGCGGCGAATTACTCCACCTGGGCAATCGACAACAACATTCCCGGCGAGCCGGACTCCGGCGATTTCGATCGTGACGGCCTCGCCAACCTCGTGGAGTACGCGCTGGGCCTCGATCCCACCTCGTCCAGCGTGCCCGCCGGCACATTCGATG
>JAHEDC010000421.1 GCA_024641425.1 Verrucomicrobiales bacterium
AGGGCGGCACCAAAACCACCGGTCAGGTAAAGGTGTTCGTTGGTGGAGAACAGAATCGCGTCGCCTTCAACGTCGAGGGCGTCACTGTTTTCAATGGTGAGCATGTTCGGCGAACGGTTTCGATCGGATTGGGCGTGGGAATTTCTCACCCCGAGGGAAATCGGAGTGGATTGCCTAGGCAAACGGATTCTCCTCCTGAAATTTCCACCTCACGCCACCTTCCCCTTCCTCTGTCCGAAGGCGGCGTAAAGGGCGGGCATGAGGAAGAGGTTGAGGATGGTGGAGGTGGCGAGGCCGCCGACGATGACGACGGCGAGGGGGTGCTCGATCTCGTGGCCGGGGACGTCGCCGGCGAGGACGAGGGGGAGGAGGGCGAGGCCGGCGCAGAGGGCGGTCATGAGGATGGGGGCGAGGCGTTCCTCGGCGCCGCGGAGGACGAGGGGGACGCCGAAGGCCATGCCTTCGGATTCCTCGAGGTGGCGGTAGTGGCTGATAAGCATGATGCCGTTCCGGGCGGCGATGCCGAGCACGGTGACGAAGCCGACGAGGGAACCGAGGGAGAGGATGCCGCCGGACAGCCACGCGGCGACGATGCCGCCTACGAGGGCGAAGGGCAAGGTGAGGCCGGTAAGGGCGACGAGGCGGAGGGAGCGGAAATCGACATGGAGGATGACGAGGATGCCGGCGAGGGCGACGAGGGAGAGGGTGAGGAGCCGCTTCTGCGAGGACTGACGGGCGGCGTATTCGCCGAGGAACTCGGGATGGTAGCCGCGGTCGAATTTGACGGTGCCGACGCGTTCCTCGATCTGGCGGGCAACGCTGCCGAGATCGTCGCCGGCGACGTTGCAGGTGACGTCGATGCGGCGGGAGGCGCCCTCGTGCTTGATGATGTTCGGCGTGGGGAGGACACGCACGTCGGCGACATCGCCGAGCGGAACGGGGGTGCCGGAGGGCGTTGGGACGAGGATCTCGCGGAGGGCGCTGGGATCGGTGCGGGTCTCGGGGATGCCGGTGACGACGACGTCGATGACTTTCTGTTCCTGATAGACCTGCCCGGCGCGGGTGCCCTGGATGTAGGTGTTGGCGGCGTTGCGGAGCATGGCGGCGGTGAGGCCGTGGACGGCTGCGGCCTCGGGGCGCATACGGATCTGGATGTGGGGCACCATGACCATCTGCTCGACCTTGAGATCGACGACGCCTTCGACACCCTCGATGGACTTGCTGACTTCGAGGGCCTTGGCGCGGAGAACGTCGAGGTCTTCCCCGAAGATGCGGACGACGACGGTGGCGGAGGCCCCGGTGAGGACTTCCTTGATGCGTTCCTTCAAGTAAGTGAGGACGTCGCGATAGAGGCCGGGGTAGCCTTCGACGATCTCCTGCACCTTGGCGACGGTGGCATCGTAGTCGACGTCGCGGTCGAGGCTGATCCAGAGTTCGGTGAAGTTCGGCCCGACGACCTCGTCGGCGACTTCGGCGCGGCCGATGTGGGAGCCGAAGTTGCGCACGCCGGGGACGGCGCGGAGTTCCTTGCTGGCGAGGATGGTGATCCGGTCCATGGCCTCGATGGAGGTGCCGGGTTTCTCGACCCAGTGCATGAGGAAGTCCCGTTCCTTGAAGGCGGGAAGGAATTGCTCGCCGAGCTTCGGGCCGAGGTAGCCGGCGAGACCGAAGGCGGAGAGGACGATGGCTCCGGCGAGGGCGGGGCGATTCACGAAGATCGGAAGGATGCGGCGGTAGACGGCCTTGAGCGCGCGGACGAGCGGCGGATCGGTTTCGCGGCCTGTCTTCGTCGGGAGAAGCATGAGGCAGAGCGCCGGGGTGACGGTGAGGGCGACGAGGAGGGAGGCGCCGATGGCGAGGATGTAGGAGAGGGCGAGCGGGCGGAAGAAGGTGCCGGCGAGGCCGTCGAGAAAAAAGACGGGGAGGAAGACGAGGACGACGATGATGCTGGCGTAGACGACGGCGCTGCGGACTTCCATCGAGGCGTCGAGGATGACGCGGAAGGCGGAGCGCGGGTTGCCGGCGAGGCGGTTGAGGCGGAGACGGCGGGTGATGTTCTCGACGTCGATGATGGCGTCGTCGACGACTTCTCCGACGGCGATGACGAGGCCGGCGATAACCATCGTGTTCATGGTGCCGCCGCGCCAGTAGAGGACGAGGGCGGCGGCGAGGAGGGAGAGGGGAATGGCGAGGAGGCTGATGACGGCGGTGCGCCACTCGAAGAGAAAGAAGATGATGATGACGGCGACGAGGAGGCAGCCGAGGGTGAGGGCGTGGGAGAGGTTCGCGAGCGAGTCCTCGATGAAGGTGGCGGGGCGGAAGATGGTGGAATCGATCTCAAGGCCGGCGAGGCCGGGGCGGAGGGCGTCGAGGGCGGCCTCGACGTTGCGGGTGACGTCGAGGGTGTTCCCCCACGGCTGTTTCTCAACGATGAGGAGAAGGCCGGGCTGGTCGTTGATGATGGCGTCGCCGATAGGCGGCGGGAAGCCGGTGCCAACGGTGGCGACATCGGCGATGCGGACGGGGACGCCATTAGCGCTGCTGCGAACGACGACTTCCTCCAGATCGGAGGGCTCGTCGACGACGGGGGCGTGGGTGACGGGAAGCCGCTGGTTCGGCGTATCGACGAAGCCGCCGGCGCTGAGGGCGGTGGCGTCGGCGGTGGCCTTGACGACTTCGTCGACGCCGACGCCCTGGGCGCGGAGCCGGTTGGGATCGACGGTAACCTGGAACTGGGTGTCGCGCTGGCCCCAGATGGCGACATTGGCGACGCCGGGCACGGCCATGAGGCGCGGGCGGATCTTCCAGAGGGCGACGTCGGTGAGTTCCATCTGCGAGAGCGTATCCGACCAGACTCCGACCTTGAGCGCGCGGCTGGTGGAGGAGAGCGGGGGAAGAATGACGGGAGCCTTGGCGACGGCGGGAAGGTGGGGCGCGACGTGGGCGACGCGTTCCTGGACGAGCTGGTGCGCCTTGATCCGGTCGGTGCCTTCCTGGAAGATGAGGACGACGGAGGAGAGGCCGAGAACCGTCTTTGAGCGGATGGTCTTGACGAAGGAGGTGCCGTTGAGGCCGTTCTCAAGCGGGACGGTGATGAGGTTCTCGACTTCTTCGGTCGAGAGGCCAGGGGCCTCGGTCTGGATCTCGACGAGGGGCGGGGCGAACTCGGGGAAGACGTCGAGGGGCGTTTTCTTGACGGCCTGCCAGCCCATGGCGAGCAGCGCGGCCGCGAGGGCGATGACGAGCACGCGCATGTGCAAGGAGGTGCGTATGAGCCACTTCATCATAGGTTAGAGGGGGCGGGAAACCACGAAGGGGAAAGGCATTGGGCGAGGAGGGGTTCGAAGGATGAGGAACAGAAGAAGAGGTCGTATCGGTCTCATACGACCTATGGGGTGAAGTTCACGGCGTTCGGTTACTTCTGCCCTCCGAATTCAGTGCCGAAGAGTTCGGCGGCCCCGGCGGTGACGACTTCGGTGCCGGGATCCGGGCCGCGGGCGAGGACGGCGAGGTCGCCTTCGACCCGGCGGACTTCGATGCGCATGCGGGTGTAGACGAGCGGGGCCGTTTTCGCGTAGACCCAGGTGCCGCCGTCGATGTCGTAGAGGACGGCGGCCCAGGGGAGGACGAGGCTTTCGGCTTCGTCGGCGAGGGGAAGGCGGAGTCCGACGCGCTGGCCGAGCCGGAAAGCGGCGTTGGCGTTGTCGGTTTCGTAGAAGAGATCGACGGTGGCGGAGGCGGCGTTTGCGGAAGGCGGAGCGGTGACGGGTTTCGCCGCGTGGGGTGTTTTGGCAGCACCGCCGTGGAGCGGGCTGACCGAGGCGTCGGCCGCGAGGTCGAGGGCATCGAGGCCGCCGACGTGGACGGGCACCTTGATCCAGACGGTGGCCGGAGCGGCGGCGGGGAGAATGGGTGGGCCGAGGAGGGTGCGGCGGGCCTCGGCGGAGACGAGGGTCTGTTTCGCGAGATCGCGGGCGGCCGTCGTTTCCTCGACCAGCTTTTCGCTCCCGACCTTATCGGAGAGCAACTGCTCGGCGCGGCGGACGGCTTGTTCCGAGGCTTCGAGTTGCACCCTGGCGGAAGCGACCGCGCCATCGGCGTCGACCTGCGATTCGGCGAGGCGGAGCTTGTCGCTGGCTGTCATTTCCGAAAGGAGGGAGAAGACGGATTGGGCGTGCTCGGCGGTGGTGTCACCGGCGAGGGGAAGGACGATCTCGCCGCCGTAGAGCCGGTCGCGTTTCATCGCCTTCTTCTCGATGGCGACGGTCTCGATACCGAGGCGCTTTTCGGCGGACGCGGTGAGGGTGATGGTCGCGAGTTGGGACTCGGCGGCGGAGTGGGCGACCTTGGCTTCCTTCTCCTCCGCCGCGCGGGCGGCGATGGGAAAGGCACACGCGAGAGAGAGCAGGGCGGGAAGGCGTTTCATGTTAGCGAAGGAATTCAACGGAGGAACCGAGACTGTGTTCGAGTTCGGCGGCGGCGCGTTGCCAGTCGGCGATGGCGGTCGCGTGGAGGACGCGGGTTTCGTGGAGCTTCCGCGTGGCGTCGAGAACGGAGAGATAGGAGACATTCCCTGCGGAGTAGGCGCTCTCGGTTTGTTCCGCGGACTCAGTAAGGGCGGGGAGGACGGTATTCTGAAAAGCGGCGGCGGCGCTGGCCGCCTGGAGGTAGCGCATGCGGGCGGTGCGGACTTCGGTGGCGATGGCATCGCGGACGGTGGCGTAGTGACGGGCGGCCTTGCGGAGATTGGCGGCGGCGAGGGCCTTGCCGCCCTGGTTCTGGTTGAAGATCGGAAGCGTGGCCTCGAGGCCGGGGCCGGCCTCGAAATTGCTGGCGTCGCCGTTGGCATCGAGGACGGCGGTGAGGGTAAGGATCTCGGCTTCGGCGAGCTTGGCCTTGGCTCCTGCGGCTTCAACGGCGATTTCGGCGGCGCGGAGGTCGGGACGGGTGGCGAGGGCCTGCTTCAGGAGGGTTTCGTCGTCGGGAAGATTGGAAGGAAGGGCCGGCGCGCCTTTCAGCGTGATCGTGGCCGGAGTGGAGGCGAAGCCGAGGAGGGCGCGGAGTTTCTCGCGGGCCACGTGGATGGAGGCGGGCAGGGTATCAGCTTCGGCGCGGATGCGGAGGGCATCGGTGCGGGCGCTCTGGGATTCGAGTGCGCCCACGTCGCCGGCGCGGAGGCGGGCCTCGGCAAGCTCGGCGATTTTCGCGTGAAGGTCGGCGGACTCATTCGCGAGAGTGGATTGCCGCTCGGCGAGGCGAAGATCCGCGCAGGCGAGCTTCACGGCGCGGACGAGATCGGTGCCGGACTGGATGATGGTTTTCTCCGCTTTCTGGAGATCAAATTCGGCGGCGGCGACGCGGCGGGGGCGGAGCCAAAGGGCTTCGAGGGGAAACTTGGAGGCGAATTCAAGCTGCTTCGAGCCAAGGGGAAAAAGGACGCTGAGCGTGGGGTTGGGGAATTGCTTCGCCTGAACGAGTTGCGCCCGTGAGATGCCGATGTCCTCGGCGAGTTCGAGGAAGGCCGCGTTGTTCAGCAGGGCGAGGCGGGCGGCTTCGGCTTCGGAGACAGGCGAGGTCGGGACGTTGGAGCCGGTGGTTTCGGGGACGACGGAGGTCGGCGCGGTGGCGCAGCCTCCGAGAACGAAGACAGGCAGAAGCAGAAAAATGCGGGTTTTCCGGAACATGGCTCAGCGTTGGGGATACCATTTGAGGGGGGCTTGGCAAGAAGGAAGATCGTTGACCGCCGGGCCGGGCGAGGTTCGCCGGGATCGGGAAAAGCCAAAAGGTCGGCGTCCGGCCGTCTCAGGGCCATGGCGCCGGGAGTCGGGCCCGATGGAAAGGGGCGGGAATCAAAGGGGGCGGCAAAAAATATGTGGCGAGGACGAGCAATAAGTGGTTGAGGACGT
>JAHEDC010000422.1 GCA_024641425.1 Verrucomicrobiales bacterium
CTTCCGGCCCAATTAACCAATAACCAATAACGAATACCCAATGTCCACCGCCACGCCGATGAAGAAGCCCGACTGGATCAAGGTCCGGCTTCCGAGCGATCCGGTCTTCTGGTCGACGAAGGGATTGGTGTCCGATCTGCGGCTGCATACCGTCTGCGAGGAGGCCCAGTGTCCGAATCGCTGGGAATGCTGGAGCCAGGGGACGGCGACGTTCATGATCGCGGGCGACCGCTGCACCCGGGCCTGCGGGTTCTGCGCGGTGAAGACGGCGAAACCCTTCGCGCTGGAGGACGACGAACCGGAGCGGGTGGCGGAGGCGACGCGGCGGATGAAGCTCGGGCATGTGGTGATCACGGCGGTGGCGCGGGATGATGTCGCCGATGGGGGGGCCGAACATTTCGCGCGCACGATCGAGGCGGTGCGCGCCGGGAATCCGGGCATCGTGATCGAGATCCTCGTTCCCGATTTCAACGGGAAGGACGAGGCGATCCAGACCGTGATGGAGGCCCGCCCGCATATTTTCAATCACAACCTGGAGACGGTGGAGCGCCTGACCCCGCTGGTGCGTTCTCGGGCGCAATACCAGCGTTCGCTGGAAGTGCTTTCCAAGGCGAAGGCGATGGCGTGCGGTCGGGTGGCGACGAAGAGCGGGATCATGCTCGGACTCGGCGAAGAGGAGGAGGAGATCTTCAAGGCGATGGATGACCTGCGGAAGCACGAGGTGACGGTATTGACCCTGGGCCAATATCTCAGGCCGTCGCTGAAGCATCTGCCGGTGGTCGACTACATTCACCCCGATGTCTTCGCTCGTTATAAAACGGTGGCGGAGGAGAAGGGCTTCCGGCATGTGGCTTCCGGACCGCTCGTGCGCAGTTCCTACCACGCGGCGGATTTCCGCCCCGAGTTGGATCTCGGGGATTGATCCTTTCGGGTGCGCCTCCGAAGGAAGCATGGCGATGAACGAAACCTTACAGATGATTGTGGTGGTGGTGGTGCTGGCCGGCACTTTCCTCTGCTTCGCGAAGGAATGGCTTCCAACCGAACTGGCGGCCCTGGCCGGGTTCGCGGCCTTGCTCCTCGTGGGAATCCTCGATGAAACCGATATTGGCGGCGTTTTCGGGAACGCGGCTCCGGCGACGATCGGAGCGATGTTCATCCTGAGCGAAGCCCTGACGCGAACGGGCATCATCGATTTCCTGGCCACGCGGTTTCAAGCCCTCGCGAAGGGCTCCGAAGTCCGCGCTCTTATCGTTCTCGGCCTGATTGTCATGCCGGCCTCCGCCTTCCTGAACAACACGCCGGTGGTGGTTGTTTTCCTGCCGGTGATCATCGCCACCTGCCGCCACACCGGCCTGAAGGCGACGCGACTCCTCCTTCCGCTCTCCTTCCTCAGCATTCTCGGAGGAACGATGACGCTGATCGGAACCTCGACCAACCTGCTGGTCTCGGCGAAGGCGGCCCAACTCGGCGAGGAGCCTTTCTCGATCTTCGAGATCACCCCGCTGGGCCTCGTCTACGCGGCGGTGGGTTCCCTTTACATGGTGCTCGTCGGGCGGCATCTGCTTCCCAGCAAGGACACCGTGAGCAGCACGCTCGATGTCGAGGATACACGGCGGTTCTATAGTGCGATCGAGATCGATGCGGACTCTTCGCTGGTGGGTGAAAGGCTGGTCGAGAGCCCCTTGCTCAAGGGCGAGCACAAGCTTTCGATCTACCAGGTGGTCCGCCAGGGAAGACGGGTGCGAGCGCCCTTGAACCGGATCACGATCCAGGGGAACGATGTCTACTGGGTGAGGGCCTCGACCAAAAGCATGGCGCAGATGCAGACGCTGTCGGGGGTCAGGCTTCTGCGAAAACATTCGGAGGACACGGAAGGGGGCGAGCCTGAATCGGGCGACGGAGGCGACGATCTGAGCGCGGGGGAGATCCGGGTGGTCGAGGCGATCATCGGTCCCCAGAGCTCGCTAGTCGGGAAGACGATCCGCCAGGCGGCATTGCGGCAACGATTCGGAATCCTCGTCGCGGCGCTCCACCGCCGGGGACGTAATCTCCAGAAGGACTTCGAGAATATCCCCATCACCTTCGGAGACACCCTGATTCTGGAGGGGCCGACGGCGGATATCCTCCGATTCCACAAACAGGACAATTTCCTCAGCCTCCAGGAACTGGAGGTCAGTCCCCGTCTGGCACGGAAGGCGCCGATCGCCATCGGCACCTTGCTGGCGGTGGTTCTTTGCAGTGCCTTCGGGCTCCTGTCGATCACGAGCGCGGCCATCGTCGGGGCGGTCGTCGTCGTCCTCTTCCGCTGCCTCGACATCAAGGCCGCCTTCGCCGCCATCGACTGGAAGATCCTCTTCCTGATCTACGGCATGCTCGGGGTGGGGCGGGCGATGGAAAAGACCGGTGTGGCGGAACTGGTCGCGAAAAGCGTGACGGGTGTTCTCGAGCCTGCCGGGCCTTACGTCATTTTGGCCGCGATCTACCTGCTGGCCTCGATCCTGACCGAACTCGTCACCAACAACGCGGTGGCCATCATTCTCACACCCATTGTCATCGGAATCGCAGGGGCGCTGCAAGTCGATCCTCGCCCGTGCATCGTCGCCATCATGTTCGGCGCCAGTGCGAGCTTTCTCACCCCGATCGGCTACCAGACGAACACCTACGTCTACGGTGCGGGAAACTACCGCTTCCGCGATTTCCTGCGCGTTGGCGTTCCGCTCAATCTGGGCCTTGCCGCTATCGCCACCTGGCTTATTCCGAAGTTCTGGCCCTTTTGAAAGGGCGGCTTTGCGGTGTCCTTCATTTCGGTTGAAATCCTGCCTAATCGACCGCACTATAGCCTCCCCTTCCTATGAATCATGCCCTGATTAGATCGGGGAATTGGTTCGTGAACTCCTCAATTCTCAAGCGTCTCCTCGACTACGATGGCAAAGCAAGCCCGGACAGCGGCACACTCCGAGCACGGTACGGGAGATCGATCCCACCGTGCTCCCCTGAGCATTTTCAAATGGGTTGCCTTCACGGTGACCGGGATTTTCCTGCTCATTTTCAGCACGTGTTTTCTCGCGCTCATCACCAACGTGGCGGGCCTGGGGGAAAGCCAGTTCGTGGAACTGGCCAAAACGGAATTCAAGGGATACATGGCCTGGAGCAATCTCGTCCTTTTCGTGAAGGGTTACGGGGTTCTCTGCCTGGGCCATACGCTGCTGCTTTATCCGGTGATTAGCCTTTGGATCCGGCGGCGGAATCCATGCCGATGGGCGATCATCTGGAGGACGGCTTCCTTCGTATTGCTGAGTCTCCTCGCCCTCTGGTTGGGACTCTTTCACTTCCAGCCCTACTTCACGGATGCCTCGTGGTTCGACGCCTGGTATTTCCGGATCTTCACCTACATTCCGGAGCCGGTCGCGCAGGCCTTCTTCCTCCTTGCGTTCAGGATCGTCCCCCTCTCCCTCGTCATTCTGGGGCTCTTCTTCTACACCCGGCGTTTCCGGGCGCGGATGAGAACGGTTTCGATGGCTGGCCGCCGGGTTGTCTACTCGCTCGTGGGAACCGCTGGGTTGGTAATGGTCGCCTTTTTCATGCTTCCGGGGGTTTTCGGATCGAGTGCGGAGAAGACCGAGAAGAAGAGGATGAACGTGCTCATTCTGGCTTCCGATTCCCTGCGGGCGGACCGATTGGCGTGCAATGGCTACCATCGCGACACCTCTCCCCATATCAATGCCCTGGCCGAGAAATCCGTCAATTTCTCGAAGTGCTTCACGCCCATTGGATCGACGTTGGAATCGATGACAGGCTTCATGGCCTCGCAGTACCCGCATACGCACGGGATTCGCCAGATGTTCCCCAACCGGGAGACGGTCGAGCGCGTGAACAAGGAGGTGCCCGCCCTCGCTTCCATTCTCAAGGAAAACGGCTATGAAACGGCGGTTTACGGGGATTGGTGTGCCGCTGTCTTCAACGTGGTGCCCTCCGGCTTCGAAGAGCGAATGGTTTCCGACTTCGACAATTTCAAGGTCTGGATGAGCCAGGCGATTTATCTGAACCACTTCGTTATTCCTCTCTATTTCGACAACGAGTTCGGCTACTGGCTCTTTCCGAAACTTCAGTCGTTCTCCTACTTCCTGAAGCCCGAGGTCGTGACCGATCGCGTCGTGAAGCGATTGGAGAAGGAGACGAATCGGGAGAATCCGTTTTTCTGGACCGTATTCTATTCCTGCAACCACCTGAACTACCATTCGCCCGATCCCTACTACAAGAAATGGACCGATCCGAACTATGCTGGCCCGCACAAGTACCAGGTTGAGTTGGACGCGGATGAGTTCGCCCGGAACGTTGATATCAGCGACCGTTACGCGGAGCTGCCGCAAAAGGAGGTCGATCAGATCATCGGTCTTTATGATGGCTGTACAACCCAGTTCGACGACTGTGTGGGCCGAATCCTCGACACGCTGAAAGAGACGGGGCAGTTGGAAGACACGATTGTGATCGTTACGTCCGATCACGGCGACGATCAGTTCGAGCCCGGAGTCACCTTCTGTCACGGTATCACCTTCAGCGGTGGCGACCAAGGCAATAACGTCCCCTTCATCGTGCATGTGCCGGGTCCGGAGTTCGCTCCCCGCAAGATTGATCGGATCGTGCGGAATATCGACATGGCTCCGACGGTGCTCGATCTGCTCGACCTGCCCCCTCAGCAAACCTTCGAAGGCGTGAGTCTTAAGCCGTATATTGACGGGACCTCCGATGATCTCTCATTGGCTTTCTATGGCGAGACGAGTTATCTCTTCTTCAAGCGCCGCATTCCGGGAGAGGAGCCGCTGGTCATTCCCGCGCTCCATAAGACGACGTTCATTGACGAGAATTTCGATTTTCACATCGTCCTCAAGGACCGCTACGCGGAAGCGGTGGAGAAGACGAAGGAACGCTGCCTTCGAACGCGCGATTTCAAGCTCGTCTACACCCCGGGCCAGCACTATCCCATCCATCGGCTCTACGACCTTCGCGTCGATCCGCACTGCGAGAGGGACGTGAAGGAACAGTATCCGGATGTCTACCGGAAGATGAAGAAACACCTCTGGCTCTGGATCGCCGAGCACAAGGAATCGAGTGAAGCCGAGATCATGGCTGATATCGTTCCCGAGGAAACGGAAGTGCCGGCCGATTTCCTGCGGATTGACTGGGGCAGCGATGAGGATGCCGATCACAAGCCGGCGGAAGAGGAAAGAGAGCTCCCGGTGAAGCCGGAATCTCAAGGGAAGACGACGGCCCTGCGTTGAGGGGCGCCCGAAGGGTATGCGCGCTTTCATCTTCCTGGATTGTGTCTGGATCGCGCTCCTCCTGGGATTCAGTGGGTATTTGTACCACGAAGGATCGAGCAGGGCCGCGCTCAAGGAGGATGCCGCGCGGATCCGGAAGGAGTTGGCCTCCATTCAGATAGCGTTGGAGAAGGCGAATCGAGAGGAGTCGCTGGCCGTCGGCGAGAGCGTGCCGTTTTCCGTGTACGGCAAATACCTCGACGAGGGCTCGAACCGCCTGCGTGAGAAGGGGCTCGACCCGCTGGGCAATGCCTACGGGAACCAGCCGTCGGTCGGTGCGCCCCGAGTGCCGGCCTTAAGCGTGGAACGCCTGAGACCTGTGGTGGGCCCCGATTTCTGGATGCCTTACGGGGTTCCCGATCTCGATTAGGGAGTCATCGATCAAATGGGCGGCGTTCGGGCTCGCGGCAAACACGAGGGAAACATCGAACGCGATGCCGCACGGGGGGAAAGCCCGGCCGGGCAGACAAGGCCTGACAATGAGCAGCGGCCAAGGGACGCGATGTCCTAAAGCCCGGACGGTTCGTCCTCGGGCCACACGAAATGCTTCAGTTCGAGGGTGCGGGCCCGATCAAGGGCGTACTGGG
>JAHEDC010000423.1 GCA_024641425.1 Verrucomicrobiales bacterium
TCCGGCTGAATGCTTCCGTGCTCGCGGTGCAGGTCTTCATTGGCGGCCAGCACGAGCGCCGTTCGTTGCAGAATCTCACCAAGACGATCGACGCCGCCAATCGTTACGGCATCGCCGTAATGGGCGTCACGGCGGTCGGCCGCGAGATGGCGCGCACGGCGAAATACTTCCGCATGGCGACCCGCATCATGGCGGAACTCGGTTGCCACATCCTCAAGTGCTACCACACCGACGAGGAGTTCGAGACGGTCACGAGCTGCTGCCCGGTGCCGATCGTCATCGCGGGGGGCAAGAAGCGCCCCGAGCGCGACGCCCTCCAGATGGCGTATGACGCGTGCGAACAGGGGGCGTCCGGCGTCGACATGGGCCGTAACATCTTCCAGGCCGAGGCCCCGGTGCCGATGATGAAGGCCGTGCGCGGCGTCGTCCACGAGGGCATGAGCCCGAAGGACGCCTTCGCCCTTTACGAGGATCTGAAGAACGGCTGATCCCGCGCGTAGCACGATCCGATCCGGGAACGCCCGGCCGATGCATTGCATGGTCGGGCGTTTCCGTGTCCCCGGGACCCTTTGGGGCGACTTCGCGTCTACAAACTTGCCGCGCCATTATAATTGGCAATCTCCGCGTGATTCGCTAGCGTTGCGCCATGAGTGCAAAACCAAAACCTGCTTTCTTTGTTGTTCTCGTCGTCGTCATCGTCGGCTTGCTCGGTTACGCTTTTCGAGGATCTCTCTTTCCCGAGGGAAAGGACGGCAAGATCGGGTATATTGATATGAAGGAACTGGGTGGCGGCGATGCGGTCGAGGCCACGGACGCCTCGGTGCCGACGACGGTGAAGGAATACTCCTACGTGGCGAGTGAGAAACTGCCCGAGGTGACCGCGACGAGCGACTATGATCCGCTCGAAGCGCGCACGGTGAAGTTCGCCCTGAACGTCTGGGCCGGCTGGGCGCCGATCATCCTTCAGAACGGTGGGGCCGCTCCAGGCAAGCTCTGGAAGACACCCGGAGGCGAGGATTTCAAGGTTGAACTGGTGCTCATCGATGATCCGGTGGCGATGCGCGATGCCTACGCCGGCGGCAAGATTCACATCGGCTGGGCTACCCTCGACATGGTGCCGCTCTTCATGGAAGGCCTGCAAAAGGACTCGCGCATCATGCCGCGCATCTTCCAGCAGGTTGACTGGTCCAACGGGGGCGACGGGATTGTCATTCGGCGGAGTGCGGCCGCCAATCCCGCCAAGCCGACGATCGGTGACCTCCGGGGCAAGAAGATCGCGTTGGCCCAGAATTCACCGAGCGAGTATTTCGTCCTCAACGCGCTCGTGAACGGGGGCGTGCAGCCGTCCGAGGTCGAGTTCAAGTACACGCAGGACGCCTTCCAGGCCGCCGCCGCGTTCAACGCGGACAAGAGCATCGCCGCCTGCGTCAGTTGGGCTCCGGACATCTACAACCTGAGCGAGGTCGCGAGCAACCACCTCCTCGTGAGTACGGCGACCGCCAACAAGCTCATCGCCGACGTCTGGTTCGCCCGCGCCGACTTCGCCCGCGACCATCCCGATATCTGCGAGGGCCTGGTTCGTGGGATTTTCGAAGGCATCGAGAGTATGAAAGCGGAAGCGGGGCGCAAGGAGGCCGCCGACCTCATGGCGACCGTCTACGGTATACCGGCGGGCGAGACCTTCGCGATGCTGGGGGACGCGCACTCGACGAACTACGCGGAGAACCGCGAGTTCTTCATGAACCAGAACAATCCGGCGAATTTCCAGCGCACGTGGGAAACCGCCTATCTTCTCTACCGGAAGATGGGCCGCGTCGGCACCCCGGTCGCCTTTGACAAGGTGATGGACTTCTCCATCCTCCAGAAGCTGGGCGACGAGGAACCTTACAAGAGCAGCCGCAACGAATACCAGGTGCGCTTTGCCCCGCAGACGGTACAGACGCTCGAGGCCGAGGGTTCTGAGATCCTGACCAAGGTCGTCACCGTCCATTTCTTCCCCAATAGCTGGGATCTGGAGAAGAAGATCATGAAGCGCGAGAACGGCGAAGATGTCGAGGTCGATTACGATCCCAATGTCGGCTATGTCCTTGAGGAAATCGGCCAACTCGCCGGACAGTACGGTGCGGCATACATCGTCATCGAGGGCCATACCGACGACAGCCGGAAGGGTCAGGTCAGCGCGCAACTGGTCAAGGAGTTGGCAGGCAACAGGGCCAACGCGGTGAAGGAAGCGCTCCTCCGCAAGTTCGAAACCCTCGATCCCGACCAGTTCAAGGTGGAAGGCGTCGGCTGGGATCGTCCGGCCGAGGCGGGCAACCACGCGAAGAACCGTCGCGTCGAGATCAAGGTCATCGCCCTGGAGCAACCGGAATAAGTCGCCCCGCCGATGGCCTCGAAGACGACCAGCGGGATGACAGCCCTCCGCCTCGACCGCCAGTGGTTGGAGCGGGTCCGAACGATCCGGGATCAACCCGGCGGGCGCGAGGCGCTGCTCCTCGGGCTGCTCTGCATCGGCTTCGTTCTCCTCGTCTGGCATGTGCTCACCATGGGCGCGGTGCCGGAGGAGCGGATCGTGTCGCCCGCCGTGCTTCCCAGCCTTGGGGAGACCGCCAAGTCGTTCCCTTCGCTGTGGTATGAGCGGGCCCTGGCTCGCGGAACCCTTTGGAGTCTTAGCCGGGTATTGGGTGGCTTCCTCCTCGCCGCCGCCATCGCGGTACCGCTCGGTGTCATCGCCGGGTGCTATCTGCGGGTGAATGCGTTTCTCCGTCCGCTCAGCGTCCTCGGCCGGAACGTGCCGATCGCCGCGCTCATTCCGCTTACCGTCATCTGGTTCGGGCTGGGCGAGTCGCAGAAGATCATGTTCATCTTCCTCGCGACCGTGGCCTTCATCCTTTTCGACACGACCCATGCCGTGGAGAGCGTTTCGAGCCGCTTCATTGATACGGCGCAGACACTCGGGGCAAAGCTGAACCGCCGGATCGGCGTGAAGCGGGCGCTCGTCGCGGCCTTGATCTACGGCATGGTTTTGGCCACGGCGGGAGCGCTGATGACGAAGACGGGTTGGACGGAGCAGCGGCTTTGGGTCATTTCATCGGCGGGCGCCGTGCTGGGGTTTTTGCTCTGGTATCCCATCGCGAGCCACCAGGTCGTGCAGAAGGTCCTTTTTCCGCTCGCCTTGCCTTCCATTGTCAATAGCCTACGCCTGCTTTTCGGCATCGCCTTCGGCTATGTCATGCTCGCGGAGGTCATCGCGGCCGAATACGGACTCGGGCACATCATTCTCCAGAGCCAACGGCGTGCGATCAACACGCACGTTTACCTCATCCTCATCATTATCGCGTTGCTGGCCTTTGCCATCGACCGAGGTATCTACCTGTGCCAAAGGCGATGGTTTCCTTATCGGGAATTTCCCTAAACCGAGTTATGTCCCGTGTTGAATTACCCTCGGGCGAAGACCCTTGCGCGCTCAAGCCAGTGGAAGTTACCGCTAATGCCGAGCAGCCGCACGTTGTTGAATTTCGCGGCGTCAGCAAGACCTACGGCCTCGGAACGCCCCGCGCGTTCACGGCGGTGAAGGACATCAATTTCCATGTCGCCGACAAGCCGGGAATCGGCGAGTTCATCGGCATCCTCGGCCCGAGCGGTTGCGGAAAAAGCACGATCCTGCGGCTCATCGCGGGTCTCACTCCGCAGTTTCCGCAGACCACCGGCGAAGTGCTGGTGAAGGGCGCGCCGGTCACCGAACCGGGGCCGGATCGCGGGATGGTCTTCCAGGACTACACCAGCTTCGATAACCGGACGGTGCTCGATAATGTCGCATTCGGACTTGAGTGTCAGGGCATGTCGAAGAAGGAGCGCCACACGCTGGCCCGCGACTGGATCGGTCGGGTCGGGCTCGATCCCGTCCACGACCAGCACAAGTACCCGCACGAGTTATCCGGCGGCATGAAACAACGTGTCGCCATCGCGCGAACGCTGATCCTCAAGCCTCGCATCATGCTTATGGACGAGCCTTTCGGGGCGCTCGATCCCGTGACGCGCCACCGGATGCAGGATTTGCTCGTCGAGCTCTGGCGGGATCTGGAGGCGACGGTCTTCTTTGTGACCCATGATGTCAGTGAAGCGGTGTACCTTGGTGATCGTGTCTACATTCTCAGTAATTCACCGGGAACGATCCTCGAGGAGTTACAAGTCATGCCGCCGGATCGTCCTTCGAAAGTAATGGCCCGTGAGAAGGAATTCCAGGATTCCGTCTTTGAGATCACCAACATGCTGGATAAACTGGAGGAAGGAAAAGACTGACCCGCCCATGTTGGAAATGCTCAAACGCGCCGCGAAGTGGCACTGGAACCTGCTCGGAATCGGAACCGGGATCGCCTTGGCTCTCCTCTCGGGAAGACCGGACGTTGTGCTGCCCGCCCTGGCGGCGGGAGAACTGGCCTATCTCGGATTTCTCGGGTTGAATCCAAGATTTCAGAACGTGTTGAAGGCGGGAGAAATTGAGGATGGCCGCAAGAGTGCTCCCAAGGGCACCCCTCTCGCCGCCCAGGCGAAGCGGTTGCAGGATCTGCTCGGCTTTCTCTCGGAGGAAGACGTGCAACGCTTCGGGAGTTTGCGGCGGAGATGCACGGAATTAACGCAACTCCAGAAGCGGATGCAGGGCCAGCGGGACGGCTCGCTCGATCTGTCGTCTTTCCGCACCGAGTCGCTCGACAAGCTCCTCTGGCTCTTCCTCAAGCTCCTCCACCACAAGACCGGCATCGATCGCTTTCTCGGCACCACCGACCAGGCGAGTATCGGGAACCAGCTTGAGGAAGCCGAGGCCGCCGTCGAGAAGGCGCGCGCGAGCGGACGTGGCGAGCGCCTCATCGCCTCACTGGAGGAAAGCCGGAACACTCTCCGAGAGCGTTTCGAGAACTACGCCCAGGCGACCGAGAACCGCGAACTTGTCGTGGCCGAACTCAACAAGACCGAGCAGAAGATCCGCCACCTCTGCGAGATTGGGATGACCACGACCGACCCCACCGATTTCAGCGTGCAGATCGACACCATCACCTCCAGCGTCACCGCCTCCGAGAGTGCGATCCAGGGCATGAACATCGGGGATCTTCTTGACGACGACATCACCCCGCCCCTGATCGACGACTCCGGAGAGGGTGGAATGATCTCGTTCGTCGACGAGAGGGAGAGTCAGTGAGCGCGCCCTCAGCGGGTGAGCCAGGCGCTTACGATGCGGAGCAACCCGACGCGGTGGGTGAAGAGGAGGAAGTGGTCGGCGTCCTGGAGGTGATGGGATTCGACGTGGATGCCAGCGGTGCGCATCCGCGATTCGGCCTGGCGTTGGTTTGCGACGGGAATGCGCTTGTCGGTTTCGCCGGTGATGATGAGATTGCGACGGCACGTCGCGGAGCCACGGTACCATTTGCCGAGGGATCTCTCTTCATGGACGAACAAACGAGGGACGCTTCCCCTTGCTGCGGGCCAAGACCGCCACATGCCGGTCGACGGATTTTCCGGGGTAGTCGAGGGGGCGGGAGCGGGGATTCTTCAGGGAGGCGAGGACCTGGGCGCCGAGGGATTTGAAGGTGTCGAGGTCGATGAGGTGCTCGCGGTCGAAGTAGGAATGTAAACTAAAAGACAGGACAATAATTAGAAAAAAGTGGCACGGGCCCGCAAGAGGTGCCAGGATTGATGGATGCCCAAGCCACGTTCGTTGATTTACCGCACTGCCTTTTCCGAGGGAGCGGATGCCGAGAGGCAGGTTTTCCACTGTATTTCGCGGGTGGTGGATCGGAATTTTGTGTTTGGAGAGGGGGAGCGGGAGGAGTTTTCGCGGATAATGCGGGCGGCGGAGGCGTTTTCGGGGGTGCGG